>NZ_JAZHFR010000017.1:0-54357 GCF_036541385.1 Comamonas sp. GCA5
CTGCCCCTCACCGGCCGCGCCGCCGGCGGGCCGCGCAACCTGTGGCTGCAGACCGGCCACGGCGCCCTGGGGCTGACGCTGTCCTTCGGCTCGGCCCAGCGCCTGGTGGCCGCACTGGCCCAGGCCTGAGGGACGGTCCTAGAGCAGCTCGCGCAGGGCCTTGCGCATCTCCTGCGTCATGGCGCGGGCCAGCACCGAGCTGGGCCGCTGCGCCAGGTGCAAGGCGTTCACGCTGACGGTGATGCGCGGCAGCAGGGGCAGCACGTGCACCTTGCGCCGGTCGGCCGCCGAGGCCGTGCAGCCATCCACGATGGCAATCCCCAGCCCGTATTCCGCCATCGACAGGGCGGCGTGGTAGGTCTGCACCGTGACCACGGGCGACAGGCCCACGCCGTGCTCGCGGCAGGCCTGGTTGATGCGCATGCCCAGCGGGTCGCGGGCGTCCAGTGCCACCACCGGCAGGTCGGCCAGGTCCTGCAGCGCCATGCCCGCCGGCTTGATGCGCGAAGGCGGCAGCAGGCCCTTGGGCACGATGCAGTGCATGTCCACCTCGGCCAGGGATTCGCGCTCCAGCGCGTGCTGGCCGGCGGAGCTGATGACGAAGCCGACATCGGCCTCCTGCAGCAGCAGGCCGGACACCACCTGGGGCGTGTGCAGGGCCTGCACCGTGACCTGGACCTGGGGGTATCTCTGGCGGAAACCCGCGACGGCGTGCGGCAGCACCTCGCGGCTGAGGGCGAACACCGTCAACACCTGCAGGCGGTCGGTGACGGCGCCGTGGCGCAGGCCCGCAGCCAGGCGCTGCACCTCGTCCAGTTGCTCGTACAGCTTCTCGACATGCGGGAACAGCGCCATGGCCTCGTTGGTCGGCGTCAGCCGCCCGCGGGCGCGCTCGAACAGGGCGAAGCCCAGTTGCAGCTCGGCGTGCTGCAGGGTGCGGCTGACGGCGGGCTGGGTGACGTTGATCAGCCGCGCGGCCGCGCTGACGCTGCCCGTCTGCATGACGGCATTGAACACCTCGATGTGACGTAAACGCATGCCCGGGCTCCTTGTTGCGGCCCTGTGATTCTTGTCGATCTGCGGCCTGCACCGCGCAACCGCTTCAACAAAAAGAGCAGCTGGCGATGGTCAGAATTGGTTTTCAAAGCTTTTTCAATTCACAACCATCAACCAGACAGCATCAACCGCTCACTTTTTCAGTGCGAGGCTCACTCGCCGTCGCTCTGCATCTGCGCCAGGCGCTCGCTCTTCCAGTACACATCGTCGCCACCGTCCACGCGGTTGAGCACGCGCGCCAGCACGAACAGCAGGTCCGACAGGCGATTCAGGTACTGGCGCGGCGCGGCGCGCATGGCCTCCTGCTCCTGCAGGGCCACCACATGGCGCTCGGCGCGGCGCGCCACGGTGCGACAGACATGGGCCTGCGACGCGGCGCGCGTGCCGGCCGGCAGGATGAACTCCAGCAGGCGCGGCAACTGAGCGTTGTAGTGCGCCAGGGCCGTGTCCAGGTGCAGCAGCGCGTCGTCCTTGAGCAGCTCGTAGCCGGGCATGGACAGCTCGCCACCCAGGTTGAACAGCTGGTGCTGCACCTCGACCAGCAGCGCGCGCACGTCGTCAGGCAGCGGCTCGCACAGCAACAGGCCGATGTGGGAATTGAGCTCGTCCACATCGCCCATGGCATGCGGGCGTCCGCTGTGCTTGGACACCCGGGTGTTGTCGCCCAGACCCGTGCTGCCGTCATCCCCGGTGCGGGTGGCGATTTGTGTGAGGCGATTGCCCATCCGAAAAACTCCTGCATGAACGCCCCGGCCGGGCATTGCCGCGATTGTGCGTTACATAGCGCAGGCAGATGTTCACCCGGGAAACAGCCTGCAAAAAGCGTGGACATGCCCTGGCGCCCACGGTGCAATGCAAGCCTGTTGAACTTTCCCAGGAGCCTTGCCATGCCCACCAGCCGACGCCAACTGCATGCTTTCGATGTGCGCAGCGTACTGCTGTTCGCCAGTCTGACCCTGGGCGGCACCGCCGCCGTGATGGCCCAGGACAAGGGCACCCCCCCACCAGCACCGCCACAGCCACGACCACCACCACGGCCACGCTGGCCATCACCCCGACGGCCGTGTTCAAGCGCGCCGACCGCAACCGCGACGGCCAGCTCTCGCGCGAGGAGGCCGAGCACCTGCCCAGCGTGGCCGCGCAGTTCGACCAATGGGACCGCGACGGCAACGGCCAGCTGTCGCTGCAGGAGTTCCTGCAGCACACCCAGCCTGCACGCTGAGCAGCGTCTGCGGCCCGGCGCCCAGGCCGCCCCAGGGCCCCCGCTTGGCGAGTGCGGCCCCAGCCGATGGCGGGCGCAACGCCCGCGGTGCCGGTGGTATTCTTTTGCCCCTGTCTTGGAGTCCGCCACATGAATGCCCCCACCGCCCCCGCCCACCTGCAACCCCGCGCCATTGCGCCCGCGTTTCTGGAGGCCCTGGCGGCCCGCTTCGGCAAGCAGTGCTCCACCGCCCAGGCCGTGTGCGAACAGCACGGCCGCGACGAAGGCTCCATCCAGGCCCCACCGCCCGTCGCCGTGGTCTATGCCGAAAGCACGCAGGACGTGGCCGATGCCGTGCAGCTGGCCGACCAGTACACCGTGCCGGTGATCGCCTACGGTGCCGGCTCCTCGCTGGAGGGCCATCTGCTGGCCGTGCAGGGCGGTATCAGCATCGACGTCAGCCGCATGAACCGGGTGCTGCGCGTCAACGCCGAGGACATGACCGTGACCGTGCAGCCCGGCATCCTGCGCAAGCAACTCAACGACGCCATCAAGGACCAGGGCCTGTTCTTCCCCATCGACCCCGGGGCCGACGCGTCCATCGGCGGCATGACCGCCACGCGCGCCAGCGGCACGAATGCCGTGCGCTACGGCACCATGCGCGAGAACGTGCTGGCGCTGGAGGTGGTGACCGCCAGCGGCGAGGTCATCCGCACCGGCAACCGCGCCAAGAAAAGCGCAGCCGGCTACGACCTGACCCGCCTGATGGTGGGCAGCGAAGGCACGCTGGGCATCTTCACCGAGATCACGCTGCGCCTGTTCCCGCTGCCCGAGGCGGTGAGCGCCGCCGTGTGCTCCTTCCCCACGATTGCCGATGCGGTGCACACCGTGATCCAGACCATCCAGATGGGCGTGCCGATCGCGCGCGTGGAGCTGGTGGACGCCGCCACCGTGGCCATGGTCAACAAGCACAGCCACCTCACGCTGCGCGAGGAACCCATGCTGCTGATGGAGTTCCACGGCTCGCCCAACGGCGTGAAGGAACAGGCCGAGCTGGTGCAGGACATTGCGGCCGAGTTCAACGCCCAGGGCTTTGAATGGGCCGACACGCCCGAGGAGCGCACGCGCCTGTTCACCGCGCGCCACAACGCCTACTTTGCCGGCATCCAGAGCCGCCCGGGCTGCCGCTCCATCACCACCGACACCTGCGTGCCCATCAGCCGCCTGGCGGACTGCCTGCTGGAGTCCATCGACGAGGTGAATGCCAGCGGCCTGCCCTACTTCCTGGTCGGCCACGTGGGCGACGGCAACTTCCACTTCGGCTACCTGATCGACCCCGACAGCGCCGACGAACGCGCCCGCGCCGAAGACCTGAACCACCGCCTGGTGCGCCGCGCCATCGCTATGGAAGGCACCTGCACCGGCGAGCACGGCATCGGCATCCACAAGCAGGACTTCCTGCGCGAGGAATGCGGCGACGGCGCCATCGCCATGATGCGCGCCATCAAGCTGGCCCTGGACCCCAAGCAGATCCTGAACCCCGGCAAGATCTTTGCGCTGTAAGCGCCGCCCACCGCCGCTTGGTGGTCGAGGCCCAGCGTGCAACCGCAGACCGCACACCCGGTACGGCAAGGCAACGACGCACTGCGGGTGGCATGATCTGCTCCAAATATCAAAGCGACTCGCGCTGGTCATCGCTGGATTTCAAGGTTTTTTTCTTTTGAAATCCAGCAGGGACAAGCGCTAACCGCTACAAAAAAAGGCCGCGGTTGCGGCCTTTTGTATTGGTGGGGTGAAGCAATGGTGCTCAGGCGACCGCCTGCGCCGCCATGCGCTTGTGGTGCAGCTGCACGCCCACCGCACTGGCGGCCAGGACGCTGATGGCCAGGGCCAGCGAGGCGCCAAAGAACACCTGGCTGTGCAGCTGGTGGTCCATCATCCAGCCGAACATCGGCGCCGCCACGGCAAAGCCCGTGTCCAGGCCCGAATACACCGTGCCGTAGACACGGCCCGTGGCCCCGGCCGGCGTGGCGCGCTTGATCAGCATGTCGCGCGAGGGGCCGGCCAGACCGTGACCGAAGCCGGCCACCGAGGCCACGACCAGCGCCAGCGTGCCCGGCAGCCAGCCCGTGGCCACCAGGGCCAGGCAGGCCGCGGCCAGCAGCAGGAAGGTGGCGATGATCTTTTCCAGCCGCTGCGTGCGCTGCGCCAGAAAGCCGCCGCCAACCATGCCCACGGCACCGCACAGCATGAAGCCCGTGACCACCAGGGCGGTCTGCGTCAGCGGCAGCTCGTACATCAGGTGCAGGACGGTGCTGGCGAAGTTCTGGATGGCGCTCAGCGCCACGGTGCTGAAGAAGAAGAAGGCGAAGCACATCCACACGGCGGGCAGCTTCAGGTAGGCGAACGGGCTCTCGCCCGAGGCGGCGGCCGCCGCTCGGGCCTTAGCGTTGCCCGCGGCGGTATCGAACGCCCGGTCGTCCAGCCAGCGGCGATTGCACCACATGGTGACCAGCACGCTGGCGGCAAACAAGGCGCCGCAGACGCAGGCGATGCGCCACGATCCAGTCCAGGTGGTGATGCCCATCATGAACACCGGGGCCATGGCCCAGCCGATGTTGCCGGAGATGCCATGCACCGAGAACGCATGGCCGATGTTCTGCGCCGTGACGCGCTTGTTGAGGATGGTGAAGTCCACCGGGTGGAAGGGTGCATTGCCCAGACCGGCGAAGAACGAGGCCGCCAGCAGCATGGCGTAGTTCTGCGCGGCCGCCGCCATCAGGCCGGCCACGACAAAGCTGCTCAGCGCCGCCAGCAGCACGCGCTGCGCACCCACCTTGTCGACCAGGAAGCCCGACAGCATCTGCCCCACGCCCGAGACCACGAAGAACAGCGACACCATGGCGCCCAGCTGCGAGTAGCTGGTGTTGAAGTCGGCGATCAGCCAGGGGAACAGCGGCGGCAGCAGCAGGTGGAAGAAGTGCGAGGAACCATGGGCCAGGCCCACCAGGCCAATGGTGCGCGCGTCGCGGCGCTCGGGGGCAGCCGTTGCAATCTCGGAAGCAGTCATGCGTCGCATCTTAGGCAGCAGGAGCGCGGCAGGTATGCGATAGTCGGCCAAAAGCTATCGCAAAACTGCCAACCACGCACCATGTCTGCCCACTTTGTGCTGCCACCGGCCGCCGCCGGCGTGAACCCCCACCGCCACGCGCGCACGCTGGCGCAAATTCCGCTGCTGGACCCGGTGCTCTACCAGCCGCATGCGCAGCGCCCCGTGCGCTCCAAGATGCGCGAGCTGGACCGCGACACGCTGATCATGCCGCACGCCCACGCCTGGGCACAGCTGGCCATTTCCACCGGCGGCGTGATCCGCCTGTCGCTGGCCGACGCCACCTACATCGTGCCCCCGCACCGCGCCGTGTGGGTGCCGCCCGGGGTGGAGCACGCCGTGACCATGGTGGAGACCGCGCGCCTGTACACCTTGTACTTCCTGCCCGAAGCGCATGGTGGCGGCCCGCAGGCGCGCTGGATGGCGGCGCCGGACTGGCAGCAGTGCCGCGTGCTGGAAGCCAGCCCCCTGCTGCGCGCCCTGGTGGTGGAAATGGACACCGGCAGCGACGAAGCCGCCCCGCTGTCGCCCGCCGTCGTGGCGCGCGAGCACCACCTCAGCGCCCTGATCTGCGAGGAGCTGCGCCGCGCCCGCATCATGCACCTCGGGGTGCTGCTGCCCCAGGACAAGCGCCTGAAGAACCTGTGCGAGGCCGTGCTGCAGGACCCGACGCGGCACGAACGCCTGGAGGACTGGGTGCTGGACACCGGGGCCAGCCTGCGCACCGTGGCGCGCCTGTTCCGCAGCGAGCTGGGCTGCACCTTCACCCAGTGGCGCCAGCAGGTGGTGCTGGCCCAGGCCGTGGCCCTGGCGGCGCGGCACTGGTCGATTGCCCAGATCGCCGCCGAGCTGGGCTACACGCCCAGCGCCTTCAGCGCCCTGGTGCGGCGCACCGTGGGCATGACCGCTGCCGCCTTCCTGGGCCAGGGCCTGGGTGCACCCTGAGGCTACGCAGCGATCGCGGCTGCAGCATTGGTGCGTTCCCCTGCTCGTGGATGGACGTGCTCAGTGCGAGCGCCGACGCCCGCCCGGGCGGCCCTTGCGCGGATACAGGTTCTGCCCGTTGACCTGGATCCCCGGGGTGCGCAGCGGCAGCATGCCGGCCACCTCGTCGTCCTCGACGCTGGCATGGTCCACCTCGGCCAACGGCGCTTGGTAGGCATAGACCTCGCGGCCATCCGCCAGCGTGGCCACATGCACCGGCGTCGCATCGGGGATGGGGAAGTTCAGGCTGACCAGCCAGCTGCCGGCACGCATCTCGCCCAGCGATTTGACGGCGGCGCGGCTCATGCTCTCGGGCCGCTGGAACAGGTAGACCAGGGCGTAATCGCCCCAATCGACCTGCCACAGGTCCCCGCGCCGCACCGTGGCCCAGGGGCAGCGCAAGGCGCTGGCCCAGCGCAGCGGCCAGCTCCATTCCACGCCATGCACACGGGCCTGCGGCCAAGCACGGTGCAAGGCCATCAGACCATCGCCCAGGCCGCTGCCGGCATCCAGCACGCGCGCGCCCTCGGGCAGGGCAATGCGGTCCGACAGGCCATCCAGCGCACCGGCCGGCGTCGGGAACACCGGCGCATCGCGCCAGGCATTCAGGGGATAGACCAGCAACATCACGGCCAGTGGCAGCAGCCACAGCCAGGCAGGCACGGCCCCGGCCGACACCACCAGCCACGACAGCGGAAAGCCCAGGGCCATCATCAGCCGCCGCCACCAGGTGGCCCCCAGCAAACTGCCGGCCAGCCCGACCAGCAAGGCCGCGCCCAGCGCCGCCCACCAGGGGGCCCAGGACTGGAGCACGCCAAAACTGAGCCATGCCAGGGCCCACACCAACAAGGCCGGCAGGGGCCAGATCAGCCGATTCATACACTTCATTCCAGCATGGTGCCCGATATCAGCACCTGCATGTCCGATGTGAAGCAACAAAAACTGTGTCTATGCAAGTGCCTTACGGCGGGAAAACGCACCAAAAAGTATCTAAAAGAAACCAAGTAAGCACTAACCGAAGAAAAACACAAAAATCTAAAAATACCTACAAACAAAAGAGCGGAGAGAGCATGTGGAAATTTTTGACGGTGTCTTTCAGCACCAGCTTTGTGCTGCTGGGCTGTGCGGCCCAGAGCCCATCAGATCAATTGGTGCGCACTCCAAATGTGCGGGTGTGTACCGGCTCCAGCTGTGTGAGCCAGGACCGCAACACTGTCACGTTCCAAAGCACGCCCACCGATCTACAGGCCGAGCGCCGTTTGGCCGTGTTGACCCAAATGGCAGAAGGCAATCCCAAAGCGGCCTACGACCTAGCACTGCGCCTCTTGCGCGGGGATGGCGTCGAACGCAACAGTTACCAAGCACTGGAATGGATGCGCAAAGCCGGTGACCACGGTCTGCCCGAAGCACAGATGGCCCTGGGCCGCCTGTACTTGGTGGGGTTTGAAGAAATGGGTGCCGATCCTGCTGAAGCAGCGGCATGGTTGAGCCGTGCCGCTGCGCAAGGCAATCGTGAGGCCCAACAACTGCTGCCACAAGCACAAGCTGCACAGCAAAGCGAACAGGCGCAGTACCAAGTGCGCGAGCTTGCGCGCAAATCGTGGGGCCACTGGTACGCATCTACGTCGTACTACTGGTACTGGAGCGACGCCGGCTGGATCTTGCGCTGATGCGCCGGCTTGCAACCCCATTTTTATTTTTTTGATCCATTCCAAAGAGAGGACCCTTTTCCATGACCAAGACCCAGATCAGCCTGCCGCTACTGGCATTGACATCGGCACTCGCCCTGACGGGCTGCGTGACCCCCGGCGGCACGATCAGCACGGGCAGTGCCCCCACAGCCGCCAGCGGCGCAGCCGGTGGCGCCACCAGTGTGGATGCGAATGCTTCGTTGGAGCGTTGTGACGCACCGCTAGGCACCCTGGCCGTGGACGATGGTCGTGGCAAGGAGTGGTATGCCAGCTTTGGAGCAGCCACCCAAGTCACCTCTATCGAGCCTCTAATCCGCTTGGCCGTGCAACAGTCCAACTGCTTCGTGATTACGTCGATCGGCAACAACCGTACGGAAAGCAAACTTGGCGCCATCACCGACAAGCAGCGCAACTCTGGTGAATTCCGTGCGTGATCGAAGCAACAAAAGGGCCAGCGCGTTGCGGCCGACTACTTCCTGGAACCGGCCATCATCATCAACAATGAGTCTGTGGGTGGTCTGGCCTCCAATCTCGGAGGGCTGTTTGGTGGTGTAGCCGGTGCCTTGGCAGGTTCGCTACAAAGCAAACAGTCGGTCGTGACCATGACCATGTATGACATACGCTCCGGCGTACAGCTGTCTATTTCGGAAGGCAATGCCACGGCCACCAACTATGGTGCAGCCTTGGGTGCTTTTGGGGGCGGCGCAGGCGGCAGCTTGGGTGGCTTCTCGCGTACCCCTGAGGGCAAAGCTTCCGTAGCAGCCTTCATGGATGCCTACAACAAGATGGTTGTATCACTGCGCAACTACAAGGCCCAAGAAGTGAAGGGGGGACTCGGCCGCGGCGGACAGCTCAAAGTTGGCAAGTAAACTTTTGGGAACATCAAAAAGGCCTTCTAACGAAGGCCTTTTTACATGGCGCACCTGCGCTAGCCGCGCAGGCGTTCGATCAGGCCATTGAGCTCGTCCAGCGAACCAAACTGGATGGAGACTTCGCCCATGTCCTGGACCTTGCCGTGGCGCTTGACGCGCTTTTTCACACGCACCTCGACCTGTGCCATCAGCAGGTCGGACAGCTCTTCCTCCACCCGCTGCACGTCGCGCGACTTGGCGGGTTTGCGGGCCTTGGCCGCCGTGCCGTCGTCGGCCTCGGCGACCTTCTTGACCAGGGATTCGGCCTCGCGCACGGACAGTTTGCGCGCCGTGATCTGGTTGGCCGTGGTGATCTGTTCGGCCTTGTCCAGGGCCAGCAGCGCGCGCGCATGGCCCATGTCGATGTCGCCGGCCATGAGCATGGTCTGCACCGGCTCGGCCAGGTTCAGCAGGCGCAGCAGGTTGGACGCGGCCGAGCGCGAGCGCCCCACCGACTGCGCCGCCTGCTCGTGCGTGTAGTGGAACTCCTGGACCAGGCGCGCCAGGCCCTGGGCCTCTTCCAGCGGGTTCAGGTCTTCGCGCTGGATGTTCTCGATCAGCGCCATGGCGGCGGCGGCCTCGTCGGGCACGTCGCGCACCAGCACCGGCACGCGGTCCAGGCCGGCCAGCTTGGAGGCGCGGAAGCGGCGCTCACCGGCGATGATTTCGTACTTACCAGCGTGTGCCCCCTGGGCCAGCTTGCGCACCAGGATGGGCTGCATGATGCCCTGGGCCTTGATGCTTTCGGCCAGCTCGTACAGCGCGCCTTCGTCCATGCGCGTGCGCGGCTGGTACTGGCCCGCCACCAGCTCGGTCACTGGCAGGCTGTTGGGCAGGTCGCTGCCGCTGCCAGCGGCCGGGGTGTCGTCCACGGTGGGGCCGAGCAATGCTTCCAGACCACGCCCCAGACCCTTGGGTTTCTTGGTTGCCATGCTTGTTCCTTATTCCTTGATCAGGCCGCGCAGCAGCGCATGCCCGGCATCCCAGCGGCCCAGGCCGCTGGCGGTGTTGATGTGGCCCGCAGGCCCGAGATCGACCAGCTCCGCCCCCCAGGCCTGGGCGAAATGCTGGCTGCGGTCCCAGCGGCAATACGGGTCGTCCTGGCTGGCGACCACGATGCTGGGAAACGGCAGCCGGGCCTGGGCCACGGGCTGCCAGCCGGGCAGCTGTGCCGCCACCGGCTCGGCCTCGGTATCGGCCGGGGCCACCAGCAGCGCGCCCAGCACCCGCGTGCGGGCCAGCGGCGAATGGGCGGCCCACCAGGCGGTCAGCACACAGCCCAGGCTGTGCGCCACCAGCACCACGGGCTGGGCACTGTCCACCACCGTCTCCTGCAGACGCGCCGACCAGTCGCCGCGCAGCGGGCGCTGCCAGTCGTGCTGCTGCAGGCGTTCGTAGCCGTACAGGGTTTCCCACTGGCTTTGCCAATGCAGCGCGTCCGAGTTCTGCCAGCCGGGCAGCAGCAGGACGCGGGCAGATGGGTTGGGGGTCATGACTTCGTGATTCATAGCTGTCAGCGCTGGCTGCATCGGGGCTGGAGGCCTTTTTGGCTTAAAACCCCAACGCCCCTCACATCTTCTGGATGCGCTGGACCATCTCTTCGGCAAACTCGATGAAGGCCTTGCTGCCCTTGGCCGCGGGGTCGAACACCACGCCCGGCACGCCGTAGCTGGGGGCTTCCGCCAGCCGCACATTGCGCGGAATGACGGTGTCAAACACCTTGTCGCCGAAGTGGGCCTTGAGCTGGTCGCTGACCTGCTGCTGCAGCGTGGTGCGCGGATCGAACATGACACGCAGCAGCCCGATGATCTGCAGGTGCTTGTTCATGTTGGCATGCACCTGCTTGATGGTGTTGACCAGGTCGGTCAGCCCTTCCAGCGCAAAGTACTCGCACTGCATGGGCACGATCACGCCGTGGGCCGAGCACAGGCCGTTGAGCGTCAGCATGGACAGGCTGGGCGGGCAGTCGATCAGCACAAAGTCGAAGTCGGACTGCACCACCTCCAGGGCCGCCTTCAAGCGCTCGTTGCGGCGCTCCAGCGCCACCAGCTCGATCTCGGCACCGCTGAGTTCACGGTTGGCGCCCAGCACGTGGTAGCCGCACTTTTCCGACAGCACGGCGGCTTCCTGGATCGACGACGACTCCAGCAGCACGTCGTACACGCTCTGCTCCATGGCCCGCTTGTCGATGCCGGAGCCCATGGTGGAATTGCCCTGGGGGTCCAGGTCCACCAACAGGACACGCTGACCAATCTTGGCCAGACCCGCCGCCAGATTCACTGCGGTAGTGGTTTTGCCGACGCCACCCTTTTGATTGGCAATACAGAAAATTTTGGCCATGAGAGATTGCTGATGGAAAGTGACCGGGCACCCGGAGAACACACAAGGCGGGCCGCACACACTGGCCGCACAACGGAAAAAGGCCCAGCGCGGAGGCTGAGGCCTTTCAATACAGCCGGTGCGCGATGCGTTGCCGTACTGCAGGCACCCGGTATTGAAAACCCGAGTTTATGCGAGCTGCACGCCGCATGCACTGTCAAAGTGTGTCGGCCACCGGCTTCATCCACACAATACAACGCTCGGCATCCAGGCCGGGGACGGTCAATGGTTCCACGTGAAACACCTGCACGCCGGCCCCCAGTGCGTCGATTTCGTCCTGCGGGTGCTTGCCCTTCATGGCCAGCCAGACCGCGTGCGGCGCCATCGCGGCACGCGACCAGGTGGTGAAATCCACCAGCGAGGCAAAGGCGCGGCAACTGACGATGTCATACGGACCGGACAGCGATTCCACACGTGCATGGATGCCGCGCAGATTGGGCAGCTTCAGTGCCACGGCGGCCTGCTGCAGGAAGGCGGCCTTCTTGGCCACGGTGTCCACGCAGTGGATGTCCACCTCGGGGCAGCACACAGCAAACACCACACCGGGCAGTCCCCCACCCGAGCCCACATCCAGCTGGGCCGTGCGCTCGCCCGCGGCTTTGCCCAGCGACTGCACATGGCGCCGCAGCGCCGGCACGGCGGCCAGGCTGTCCAGCAGGTGGTGGGTCATCATCTCCTGCGGGTCGCGCACGGCCGTCAGGTTGTAGACCTTGTTCCACTTCTGCAGCAGGTCCAGAAAAGCCATCAGCTGGTCCACCTGGGCCGTGGACAGATTCAGTTGCAGCGCCTGAGCGCCCTGTTCCAGCTGCTTGCGCAGATCGGCACTCATGCGGACTCCTTGGCAGCCGCGGTCGTGAACTCCTTGAAGCCGCCCTTCTTCAGGTGGATCATCAGCAGCGAGATGGCGGCCGGTGTCACCCCGGAAATGCGCGAAGCCTGGCCCAGGGTTTCGGGGCGGTGCTTCTGCAGCTTCTGACGCACCTCGATCGACAGGGCACTGACCTGCATGTAATCCAGCTCAGCCGGCAGCTTCAGGGTTTCATAGTGCGCGGCACGCTCCACCTCGTCCTTCTGGCGATCGATGTAGCCGGAGTACTTGGCGGCAATCTCCACCTGCTCGAGCACGGCCTCGTGCAGCTCGCCCAGTGTTTCACGTGAAACCGCTTCCGACTGGTACTTGCCATCGTCCATGGACACCAGCGTGCCGTACTCCACGCCGGGGCGGCGCAGCAGGTCGAACAGGTTGTACTCGCGCTCGATGTTCTTGCCCAGCACGCGCTCGGCTTCCGCCGCAGGCAGGCTGCGCGGATTCACCCAGGTGGCCTTCAGGCGTTCTGTTTCACGTGAAACAGCGTCGCGCTTGCGGTTGAACATGTCCCACTGCGCATCCCCCACCACGCCCAGCTGACGACCGATTTCGGTCAGGCGCATGTCGGCATTGTCTTCACGCAGCTGCAGACGGAACTCGGCCCGGCTGGTGAACATTCGGTAGGGCTCGGTCACGCCCTTGGTGATCAGGTCGTCCACCAGCACGCCCAGGTAGGCCTCGTCGCGGCGTGGGGTCCAGGCGTCCTGGCCACGCGCCTGCAGCCCGGCATTGATGCCGGCGAACAGGCCCTGGGCGGCAGCTTCCTCGTAACCCGTCGTGCCATTGATCTGGCCGGCAAAGAACAGGCCCTGGATCTGGCGGGTCTCGAAGCTGGACTTCAGCGCCCGGGGATCGAAGTAGTCGTACTCGATGGCGTAGCCGGGGCGCAGGATGTGGGCGTTCTCCAGGCCCTTCATCGAACGCACCAGGGCGTACTGGATGTCGAAGGGCAGGCTGGTGGAAATGCCGTTGGGATAGAACTCGTGGGTCGTCAGCCCTTCGGGCTCCAGGAAGATCTGGTGGCTGTCCTTGTCGGCAAAGCGGTTGATCTTGTCTTCCACGCTGGGGCAGTAGCGTGGGCCCACGCCCTCGATCTTGCCGGTGAACATGGGGCTGCGGTCAAAGCCGCTGCGGATGATCTCGTGCGTGCGCTCGTTGGTGTGCGTGATCCAGCAAGGCATCTGGCGCGGGTGCATGTCGGCATGACCACGGAAGCTGAACACCGGCACATGGCCTTCGTTCACACCGCCGGGCATGCCGTCGCCGGGCTGCTCGGTGCACTGGCTGAAGTCGATGCTGCGCCCATCGATGCGTGGTGGTGTGCCGGTCTTCAAGCGTCCCTGGGGCAGCTTCAGCTCCTTCAGGCGTGCCGACAGCGTCACGGCCGGGGGATCGCCGGCGCGGCCCGCGGCGTAGTTGTCCAGGCCCACGTGGATCTTGCCGTCCAGGAAGGTGCCTGCGGTCAGCACCACAGTCTTGGATTTGAACTGGATGCCCACCTGGGTGACGGCGCCCACCACGCGGTCGCCCTCCACCATCAGGTCGTCCACGGCCTGCTGGAACAGCCACAGGTTGGGCTGGTTCTCCAGCATCTCGCGGATCGCGGCCTTGTACAGGATGCGGTCCGCCTGGGCACGCGTGGCCCGCACAGCCGGCCCCTTGGAGCTGTTCAGGATGCGGAACTGGATCCCGCCCATGTCGGTGGCCAGGGCCATGGCTCCACCCAGGGCATCCACTTCCTTGACCAGGTGGCCCTTGCCAATGCCACCGATGGACGGGTTGCACGACATCTGGCCCAGGGTCTCAATGTTGTGGGTCAACAGCAATGTTTGGCAGCCCATGCGGGCAGCCGCCAGCGCCGCTTCGGTGCCAGCATGACCGCCGCCGACGACGATCACATCAAATTCTTGGGGGTACAGCATGTTCAAGCTCCATCGCAGTGGCGTGTTCATCCACCTGTGGCAGCCGGGGGCATTCCACGGCTGCGGCCCACGCGGTCGGGAGTGAGGCATGGGCAAACCCTTGATTTTCCCACCCTTTCCCAGGGATGTCTTTGACCCATTGAGCGAGCAGGACTTTCACCATCCGCCGCAAGGACGGGGCCATGGTCTTGGTCCGGCCTGCGCGACCTGGCAAGCCCCATCCAACACCGACTTGCCCCGGTGGCATACCACTCTCGCCCGGCCATGAAAAAAGGCTTCCTGCGGGAAGCCTTTTTCGCCGGAGACCACCCCGAAGGGTGGCCGCACTCAGCCCAGCAGCGGCGCATCGGCGCGCTGCGCGGTGGATGCCACAGGCACGGCGCCGCCAGCGCGTGGCAGGCTGTGGGGGCGTGTCGCAGCAGACAGCGCTGCGGGCTGGTTGCTCAGGATGAACTGGCTGACCACGTCCGACAGCTGGTGGGTCTGTTCCTTGAGCGACTCGGCGGCCGCGGTCGACTGCTCGACCAGCGCCGCATTCTGCTGGGTCATCTGGTCGATGTCACCCACGGCCTGGTTGACCTGCGAGATACCGGTGGACTGCTCGTTGGCCGCAGCGGTGATCTCACCGATGATGTCGCCAACCCGCTGGATGCTGCCCATGATTTCCTGCATGGTCTTGCCGGCCGACTCCACGTGGCGCACACCGCCATCGACGGCGTTCACGCTGCTCTGGATCAGTCGCTTGATATCGCTGGCCGCTTCGGCGCTGCGGCGTGCCAGCAGGCGCACTTCACCGGCCACCACGGCAAAGCCACGGCCCTGCTCGCCGGCGCGCGCGGCTTCCACGGCGGCGTTCAGCGCCAGGATGTTGGTCTGGAAGGCGATCGAATCGATCAGGCCGATGATGTCGCCGATCTTGCGGCTGGAGCTCGAGATCTCGTGCATGCTCTCCACGGCCTGCGACACCACCGAGCCGCCTTGCGCCGCGGTTTGCGAGGCCGACGCCGCCAGCTGGTTGGCCATCTGCGCCGACGAGGCGGTCTGCTGCACCGTCGCCGTCAGCTGCATCAGCGACGCCACGGTCTGCTGCAGGTTGCTGGCGGTCTGTTCGGTGCGGGCCGACAGGTCGCCGTTGCCGACGGCAATTTCCTGGCTGGCGGTCGCGATGTTGCCGCTGGCGTCGCGCACGCGGCCCACCATGCGGTTCAGGTTGTCCTGCATGGCCTTCAGTGCATTCTGCAGGTCGGACACTTCGTCCTTGCCCACCACGTCCAGCTGCTCCGTCAGATTGCCCTTGGCGATGGCATCGGCCAGGCGCTTGGCATCGGTCAGCGGACGGCAGATCGACACCATGTTCAGCAGGGTCAGCGGCGCCACCACCAAGGTGGTGATCACCAGCGCCAGCACAAACAGCCACTGGGTCTGCGACGCCACCTGGCTGCCGCGGGCCTCGGCGGCCTGGGCCTGGGCCTGCAGCAGCTGCTCCAGGGTCTGCAGCTGTTTCTCGGCCTCGACAAATTCGGCGCCAGCACGGCGGCCCACGCGCTGCGCCACGGTGGCGCTGTCATAGCCGTTGTCCAGCAGCTGGCGGGCCACCGGCGCAAACAGGGTCTGGTACTGCTCCAGGTGCTTGAGCAATTGCTGCACCACGGCGCCATCCTGGGCCGGGGCCACCTGGGCCAGGGCCGCGCCCGCGGCCTGCACCGCCTGCAGGCTGGTCGTCCATTCGGCGTGCGTCTTCTTCAGCTGTTCGGGCTGCTCATACTGGAAGATCATTTCCTTCTCCAGGTTGCGCACCTGGGTCAGGCTGCCCTGCAGCTTGGCCACCAGGCCCGCCTGCTGGAAAGGACCATTCAGAAAACTCTGGTTGAGGTCGTAAATGCGGAACATGCCGAACATCCCGGCACCGCCCAACAGGCCCAACAACACCAGCACCACCGCAATGGCGCCGAGCATGCGCACCCGGATGGTGAACATTCGCATCAGTGCAAACAGACCCATGATCTGATTTCCTCTCTATCGCTTGACATCACCCAGCACAGCGCCAGATGCCCTGTACCAACCATCTCCGGCATGCAGACCGAAGCATGCAGGCGCGCAAGAACCACGGGCAGAGTTTGCCAGACAAGACTGACAACAAAGGCTAAAGAAAACCCCGTCTTATGGTTACTTCCAGAAACACTCTACGGCATGCATGGGCCACCACCGTGTTCCACGTGGAACAGGCGGGCCGCAGCGCTACAGTCGTACTTTCCACCACCCACTGAAGGAGCCCCCCATGGAACACGTTTTCCAAGTCCAAGGTATGACATGCGGCCACTGCGAACGCGCCGTGAAACAGGCCGTCGCCCAGATCGATGCCCAGGCCACGACCACCGTGGACCTGGCCACGGGCCGGGTCGTGGTGCAGAGCAGCAGCACGCGCGAGGTTCTGGCCCAGGCCATCCAGGAAGAAGGCTACACCGTCGCCTGATCGCCCAGCGCAAGGGCGGCGTGCCGTGCGCGGTGTACCGCACGAGACAGCCGCCCGTTGTGCCGTGGCGGCGGTGTCGGTCCAATCGGGCGGGCAGGCTTGGCGAGTTCATGTTGCAGTTGCACAATCTTTCAAGCCATGTTCGAAACAATTCTTGGAGACACCGCATGAGCACCCGCGAGATTTTTGTCGTCAGCGCCGCCCGCACCGCCATTGGCACTTTTGGCGGCAGCCTGAAAGACGTTGCCAACACCCAGCTGGCGACCACCGCCGTCAAGGCCGCCATCGCACGTTCCGGCCTGGACCCCGCCGCCGTCGGCCATGTGGTGATGGGCAATGTGATTCCCACCGATACCAAGGACGCCTACCTGTCGCGCGTGGCCGCCATCGACGCGGGCTGCCCGATCGAGACCCCGGCCTTCAACGTCAACCGCCTGTGCGGATCCGGCCTGCAGGCCATCGTCTCGGCGGCCCAGGCCATCGCCCTGGGGGATTGCGACGTGGCCATCGGCGGTGGTTCCGAATCCATGAGCCGCGGCCCCTACTTTGACCAGGCCGCACGCTGGGGCGCACGCATGGGCGATGCCAAGAGCATCGACTACATGCTGGGCATCCTGCACGATCCCTGGCAGAAGATGCACATGGGCATCACGGCCGAGAACGTGGCCGAGCGCTACAAGATCAGCCGCGAGATGCAGGACGCCCTGGCCCTCACCAGCCAGCAGCGCGCCGCGACCGCCATCGCAGCCGGGCGCTTCCAGGAACAGATCGTGCCCGTGGAAATTTCCACGCGCAAAGGCACGGTGCTGTTCGACACCGACGAGCACGTGCGCGCCAGCACCACGCTGGAGGTGCTGGCCGGCATGAAGCCGGCGTTCAAGAAGGAAGGCGGCAGCGTCACCGCCGGCAATGCCTCGGGCATCAACGACGGCGCCGCGGCCGTCACCCTGGTGGCCGGCGACCGCCTGGCCGCCCTGGGGGTCAAGCCCCTGGCCCGCCTGGTGGGCTATGCCCACGCCGGGGTCGATCCGGCCTACATGGGCATCGGTCCCGTGCCGGCCACCCAGAAGGTGCTGGCACGCACCGGCCTGAAGGTCCAGGACATGGACGTGATCGAGGCCAACGAGGCCTTTGCCGCCCAGGCCTGCGCCGTCACGCAGGAGCTGGGCCTGGACCCCGCCAAGGTCAACCCCAACGGCTCGGGCATCTCCCTGGGCCACCCCGTGGGCGCCACCGGTGCCATCATCACCACCAAGGCCATCTACGAGCTGCAGCGCACCGGCGGCCGCTATGCCCTGGTGACCATGTGCATCGGCGGCGGCCAGGGGATTGCCGCCATCTTCGAGCGCGTCTAAGCGCCGCCACCCCGCTCCGGCAGGTCCCGGGACTGGCACATCCGGGCTGCCGGCGCGGGGCTGCACCATTCCACATCTTTTCAGGCGCTGGCCCGCACGCAGTCTGCGCAAGCAGCTCCTGTTTCTGAAAACTGCCCCCGCCCCCACGCGAAAACCCTGCCAGTACGGCGGAAAGCATGGTCCAGACAGCGCGCGACAGCCACTATGCTCGGCGGTTCCGATGTCCCTTCCCCACGCCCCTGCGGCACGCTGACGGTTGTTTGCCATGGATCCCCTGCTGACTCGCCTCTCCCATTCTTTGCACCAGGCCCAGAGCCAGGAAGAATTGGTCCGCCCGCTGTTGGAAATGCTGGAGCAGGTCACCCAGCTGGAGTCCACCTAGCTCACCCGCATCGATCTGGAGCAGGACTTGCAGCACGTCCTCTATGCACGCAACACGCGGCAGATGCAGATCCCCGAAGGCCTGTCCGTGCCGTGGCAGGACACGCTGTGCCGGCGCGCCCTGAGCGAGGGCGCATGTGCACCACGGATGTGGCCGAATGCTGGGGTGACTCGCAGGCGGCACGGGCACTGGGGATCCAGACCTATGTCAGCGCGCCCGTGCGCATGTCGGACGGCCACCTGTACGGCACCTTGTGCGCAGCCAGCGCCCAGACCACCCTGCTGCCGCCGGACACCGAAAGCGTGCTGCAGCTGTTTGCCAAGCTGATCGCCCAGCATGTGGAGCGCGAACAGCTGCTGCAACGCCTGCAGGCCCACAACGCGCAGCTGGCCCACCAGGCGTTCACCGACCCGCTGACCCAGTTGCCCAACCGCGCCGCGCTGCGCGAGGAGCTGCAGCGCCTGCTGGCGCGCGCCCAGCGCACGCAAAGCAGCGTGCTGGTGGCCTTCATCGACCTGGACGGCTTCAAGGCCGTGAACGACCGCCACGGCCATGCGGCGGGCGACCTGTTGCTGCGCACCCTGGCACAGCAGCTGCACCACAGCCTGCGTGCGGGCGACATGGTGGCCCGCATGGGCGGGGATGAGTTTGTGGTGGTCACGCCGGTCGACGGCACGGCGCGCGAGGTGGCCGTGGCGCAGCAGGGGCTGGAGCAGCGGCTGCGCGCAGCCTCGGTCTGCGACCTGGTGCTGCCCCAGGGGGGCAACCTGCACTACCCTGGCGCCAGCGTGGGCGTGGTACCGGTGTCCGGCGACTTCAGCGTCGACCAGGCACTGCAGCAGGCCGACCACGCCATGTACCACGACAAGCAGTTGCGCCACCCCCGGGGTGGGCGCCCCGGCAGCGCCCTGCACTGAACGCCCCCAGCCCCCGCTGCGGCCAGCCAGACCTGGGGCCTGTGATCTTCAAGCGGCCCACACAACCCCGTTCCTCGGAGATGGGCGCTAGAGACGAGGTGCGCAGCCGCGGACCGGACGTGCGTACGACCCGGCCCAGCCACCACACCCCCAGGCCTGCGTGGGCTGCCCTTAGAACGGCGCCTCTTCCGGGGCCGTGTCCGCCGGTGCGCTCGCGGCGCCGGTCACCACACCCTTGCGGCCGGCAGGCAAGGCAGTGCCCACCGCATCGCCCACGGCGGTGCGACCTTCGCCGCCCAGGGCCGTGAACAGGTCGGGGATCAGCTTGCTCAGCTCGCCGGTGGCAATCGCTACATCGGTGTCAAAGCCCCCCTCGTCGCCAGCCTGGTCCAGCACGGCATCCAGCAGCGCGATCTTCTTGACCTGCAGGGCATCGGTCAGCACAAAGCTGACGCGCTCGTCCCAGGTCATGGCCAGCTTGGTGGGCAGCTTGCCGTGTTCCACGTGCTGCTTGACCTCGTCGATGTCCAGCGGATGGCGGGCATAGCGCACCACGGCCTTGGACTCGTCGGCGGCCTTGAGCTCGCATTCGCGGTCGATGGAAAAGCCCGCCGGCGCTTCCTGTGTCAGCAGCCAGTGCGCCATCGCCGCCTGGGCGCTGGTCTGAGTGTCCACCAGGGCCACGCCAAAGCCCTGCAGGCTTTCCACCAGCAGGCTCACCACCTCGTCGGCCTTGCCCTGGGCACCGGTGTCCAGCACCAGCAGCTGGGCCTGGGGGTCGATCCACACCCACATGCTGGTCTGCTTGGTGAAGGCCATGGGCAGCAGGTCCAGCTTGGCCTCGTCCTTGAGGTCGCGCTTTTCCTTCTTGCCCGGCTTGCGGCCAAACTCCAGCTCGATGGCATCGGCCTTTTCCTGCACCTTGCGGTTCAGCACGCTGGCCGGCAGCATCTTGGATTCGCTCATGAAGCGCAGGATCCACTGTCCGCCCACGCTTTCGGCCAGCAGGCCGTGGGCCTCGCCGCGTGGCGGCACCCAGCCCGACGACTGCTCCTGTGTGGCACCACAGGGCTGGAATGGCGCCTTCTGCAGCGCCGCTTCCACCTGCTCCAGCGAGCCCTGCCATTGCGCCGCAATGCGGTACACGATCATGTTCTTGAACACGCAGCCACCTTTTCCTGAATCTGCATCAAAGTCTGTGACGGGGCCCGGCCTGCGGGCCGTTCCGTCATGAAAATAAGAGCTGTCAGCGCCCGTTCTGCCTGGCTTGGGTGGCAAAAACACTTACAACCACCCACCGCCTGACCGCGGCGCGACAACCCAGCTTTGTATTACTTTACACAGCAGCAGCAAAGCCTCACCAACGGCTTACACAGAAACCGCACACTTGCAGCCATGCACTGCCGAACCTCTTGGCAGATCCGATGGAAACCACCACCAAGGAGTACACCATGGCCCTCTTCCCACGTAGCCTGACCGCCGCTGTCGCAGCCGCCGCCCTGGCCGGTGCGTTTGCACTGCCGGCTTCGGCCCAACCCGCCGCCCCCACGGCCGGCCCAGCCGCCACCGCACCGGCAGCGCGCCACCAGCGCCCGACTTTGCCAAGCGGCACGCCGAACGCACCGAGCGCATGAAAACCCTTTTGCAGCTGCAGCCCAACCAGCAAGCCGCCTGGGACAAGTATGTGCAGGCCACCACGCCACAGCCCCGCCCCGCTGCGGGCGAGCGCCCCGACCTGCGCAAGCTGACCACCCCCGAGCGCCTGGATCTGGCCCAGAAGATGCGCAAGGAACACACGGCCCACGCCGAACAGCGTGACCAAGCCACCCGCAGCTTCTACAACAGCCTGAATCCCAGCCAGCAAAAGGCCTTCGACGAACTGACGGCCCACCGCCCCGGCAAGTTCCACCGTGGCGGCCAGGGCGAGCGCATGGGCCACCAGCCCGGCCACCCCCACGGCCCCGTCGGCCAACCCATGGGCCGTGGCGCATAAGCCCCCTCCACTCCCACCCAGCAGGTCCCAGGACCTGCTTTTTTTCGCCGGTTGCGCCCCGGACTGCAAAAGTTTTTTCAGTTGCGCACACCGCGCGCAGGCCATGTCCAGGGTGTGCATGGCCTGTAGCACGCCGCTGGCCGGCACCGCCCCGACATCCGGAGGTCCCGCCCTCCCCACTGGTACACCACACCCGGGTCCGCCTGCCCGCACGGTCGACCGCGGATTCCGGTAACCCGACAAAACTCCATCAAAACAAGCACTTGCTGCATCCACGCAGGGGTTTTGGTAACTCCGGGTTTTCCCTGTAATTAGATTACAAGCCCGATATGCTCTCATTTTTGTAACGCGATTACGTGGCGCCACCAGCCGCTCGCCGCCCTGGCCAGGGCCTGTGGATAAACGTGGGTAGAAAAAAATAGCAACCTGCTGTTTATCCACAAGCGTTTCCAGCCGCTGCAACTTGTACCCAAATCCGGTCGTCACCGTCCCTGGGTTCAGACACATGGTTTGGGCAAGGGCAAGTCCTTGATCTGAAAAAAGTATTTCACCTTATCCACACCCACAGCCCATCCCTACTATTACTACCAATTAAAAATAGAAGACATAGAGATAATTACCGCGCGAAAAAATTCGCGCCTTTTCCGTTGTTGCATTTTTTTCAGTGTTCCGTTTTTTTCCGGTATTCAGCCTGGCGCCGGCGGATGTGCTGTTCACAGTGGGGACGGTTCTGCGTAAAACACCGTCCATTTCAGTTATTCACATCAAAAAAAATAGCAATATGTGACGTATTGACAAGAAAAAATAGCAAAAACAAAGTTACATCAGAGACAAGCAGGCCATGTGGATAAATCGTTTTGAAAAAACGAGATATCCACAAAAAACACGCCATCGGGAAGTTATCCCTGAATGCAGGACAGCAGGAACAGGGCCTGCCCCACATGATTGGCAGGGACACAAGTGCTTGATATCCGGATGAAAAGTGCAGTTGTCCACAATCCCTGGGGATGCTTACTACTACCTACTATCCTTATTAAAAAAAACAAAGAACAAGTCAGAGGCAAGCACCGCAGGGGCAGGATCCCGATCATGCGGAGCACGTAAGCGGTTGGTGGGACAGGCAAAGACCGCCACGCCTGGTGTGCAGGATCACGTTTCCTACGCGCTGCGCTTGAAAACGGTTTTTCAGTTGCTTGCCACGCTGGGGACGGGACTTATCCTGGAAGGTGCTTCTGTCCACAGGAAGTTATCCCAGCCTCTGGATAACTGGGGCGATCGCGCTACTGCACCGCGGCAAGGGCATTCAAAAAAATTCAATGCTGGTGGTGGGCCACTGCCCAACGGGGGCACCCAGGCCCTGCAGCCTGGGCACAGTGGCTGGCACTCCCCCGCAAGCTGCCCTGGTGGGCGAGGCGGCCAGCAGCCACCACAGGCCCTCAGGCGCGGCGTGGCAGCTTGCGCTGGGGCATGGACGGGGCACTGGCCAGCATGGCCGCGCTGCGGGCCTGGGCCGCCTGGACCAGCGGGGTGATGAGCTGTGCCTCGGGCAGGTGGGCCCAGTAGTGGCGGGGCATTTCCCGGCACATGGTGGCCACTTTCAGGCGCGCGGGATTGAAGATGTGGGCGTAATAGGTCAGCCACAGGGCCTCGCCGGCATCGGCGGGCGGTGCGGCATCGGCACGGGCACCGGGCCCCCAGCTGAGCACACCCGGCCGCCCTGCCAGGGGTTGCAAGGCCTGCTGCGGGGCAATGCCGTGGTCGGCCAGCGCCGCCACGCTGGGCGCCTGGGGCCACCAGCGCAGGCAGGCCTGGGGCGTCAGGATGGCCCAGCGCATGTTGCTGAAGCGGCCGACAAAGAAGGGGGCCACGGCATGCACGATGTGGTGCTGGGGCTCGAACCAGGCCACGTGCAGCGGGCCGCTGCCGTCGTGCAGGGCATCGGCCAGGGCCACGGGGCGAAAGCGCACGAAGGCATGCATTTGGTGCACCTCCCGGCGCACGGCCTTGCACAGGTACTGCAGGTGCACGCGGTCGGCATCCAGGGGATCGTGGCGCACGCTGGGTGTGTGCTGCATGCGCCACAGCAGGCGGTACAGCAGGGCAAAGCGCTCGGGGCTGTGGTGCAGCAGCGCGTGCTCGGCCAGCTCCGGCCACCAGCGCGGCACGGTCAGCGGGCGCTGCTGCGTCGGCGGCAGATCCTCGCAGGGGGTGACCTGCGGCGTGGGCGTGAACAGGTCGGGGTGCTGGCCGTGGGCCGCTTCGGTCTGCCATTCCACCAACTGCGGTGGCACCTGCTGCGCCCACAGCCACCTGGCCAGGCGGCGCCAGTGCGCGAAATCGGTGCCGTCGCCGGGCAGGATGAGGTGCTGGCGGTCCATGGCTCAGAACAGGCTGGCTTGCTGCGGCTGCGGGGCCACGGGCTGGACCAGGCGGCGGGCCAGCCGGGGATCGTCCAGGCTGCGGCCGGGGTGCCAGTCCAGGCATTCCACGAACGGCAGGATCCGGGCGCAGGGCACGCGCAGGCGTTCCAGGTCGGCCCGGCGCAGCTGGCGCCAGCGCCGCGCGGCCAGCAGCTTGTCGACCGACAGCACGCCCAGGCCGGGCACGCGCAGCAGCAGCTCGCGCGCGGCGGTGTTGAGGTTGACGGGAAAGCGCTCGCGGTGGGCCAGGGCCCAGGCCAGCTTGGGGTCGTGCTCCAGCGACAGCATGCGCTGGCCGGGGGCACCTGCGGGCACCAGCTCGCCGGCCTCGAAGCCGTAGAAGCGCACCAGCCAGTCGGCCTGGTACAGCCGGTGCTCGCGCACCAGCGGTGGGGCGATCAGCGGCAGCTCGGCGCTGGCGTCGGGGATGGGGCTGAACGCCGAGTAGTAGACGCGGCGCAGGCCATAGCCGCTGTAGAGGCGGGCGCTGGTGAGGATGATGTCGCCGTCGTCCGCCGCGTCGGCACCGACGATCATCTGCGTGCTGTGCCCGCCGGGCGCAAAGGCCGGGGGCCGGGCCGGCCGCGTGCGGCGTGCCTGGGGGCGCGAGACGATGGCGCTGCGGGCCGCGGACTGGCGCTCGGCCTGGGCGCTGCGGATGTGCTGGTGCAGCTGGCCCATGCCGTGGTGGATGCTGGCGCTGCTTTTCTCGGGTGCCAGCTGTGCCAGGCCCTGCACCGTGGGCAGTTCGATGTTGATGCTCAGGCGGTCGGCGTACAGGCCGGCCTGGGCCAGCAGGGCCGGATCGGCGTCGGGGATGGTCTTGAGGTGGATGTAGCCGTGAAAGCCATGCTCCAGGCGCAGGCTGCGGGCCACGCCGACCAACTGCTCCATGGTGTAGTCGGGGCTGCGGATGATGCCGCTGGACAGGAACAGGCCCTCGATGCAGTTGCGCCGGTAGAAGTCGAGCGTGAGCTGCACCACCTCGGCCACCGAGAAGCGGGCGCGCGGGATGTTGGAGCTGACGCGGTTGACGCAGTACTTGCAGTCGTAGAGGCAGAAGTTGGTCAGCAGGATCTTGAGCAGCGACACGCAGCGCCCGTCGGGCGTCCAGCTGTGGCAGATGCCCATGCCGGCGGTCGAGCCGATGCCGCCCGCCTGTGCCGTGCGCTGGGCACTGCCGCTGGAGGCACAGGAAGCATCGTATTTGGCGGCATCCGCCAGGATGGCGAGTTTGTTTTGCAGGTCCACTGTATAAATATACAGTTATCTGCCATGTTGTGCACCTGAAAATGCCAACGCCAGGCTGCAGCGGGTGGGCCGCAGGCCTGGCGTTTTGATATGTTTTTGCCGTCCAGCGCTCATATGGCAAGCGCTGGCAGCTATGGTTTTCAAGACCTGCTTCAGGCCTTTTTCAGGAATTCCGACTTGAGGATGAAAGGCCCCTGCTCGGTCTTGCAGTCCACGTCGTGGTCGCCGTTGTCGTAGACCAGCCGGATGCCCTTGATCTTGCTGCCCTTCTTGATCACGGTGGATGAGCCCTTGACCTTCAGGTCCTTCACCAGGATCACGCTGTCGCCATCGGCCAGGGGCGTGCCGTGGGCGTCCTTGATGACGCGCGGGCCGGTGTCGTCCTCGTCCGCGGTGGCCTGCGCCGACCATTCATGGGCGCAGTCGGGGCAGATGAACAGGTCCGCGTCGGGGTAGGTGTTGGGCTGGCCGCATTGGGGGCAGGCTGGAAACTCGGTGGCGCTCATGGCAATCCCTCTCTGGATCGGTGCAAGTGGTATGAAATGAATAGCTGCCAGCGTAGGTGATTTCTTGAATTCCAAGCGATTTAGTCTTGAATGCAAGTCATATTGCGCGCAAACAGCTCCTTTTTTAGCGATCTGGGCAGGCCGCAGTCCCTGGCCGGATTGCGGGCTGGCGCTGCAAGGTCGCACCGTGCAGGACCCCCGCTGGCATGCTGGGTCGTATTGCCGGCCGTGCCGCGGGCCATGGTTGCTTCTGCGGCAGCGTGGTGCCGCCGGGGTGCCCACGGCGCCGCATCGGCGGCCTCCGCGGCTTCAGGCCGGTGGCGGGTCACCGCCACGGCGGTGTGCACAGCGCCGGCCGCGCCTACGCGGCGCGCTTTTCCAGCGTGAACGGTGGCAGGCCGTTGAGCAACTGCTGGCCGTAGCTGGTGGCCACCAGGCGGCGGTCGTAGCAGTAGACGTGGGCCTGGTCCTCCTCGGTGCGGATGGCGCGGCCCACCCACTGCGCCAGGCGGATGGCGGTGGCGGGCACGACCAGTTCGTTGAACGGGTTGCGCCCGCTGGTGCGCAGCCACTCGGCGCGCGACTCGCCCACCGGGTCGTCCGGTGGGGCAAACGGCAGCTTGGTGATAAACAGCGACTCGCACAGTGCGCCCGGCAGATCCAGGCCTTCGCCGAAGGACTGCATGCCGAAGATGATGCTGGGCAGGCCCTGTTCCACGCGCTGGCGGTGGTCGGCCAGCAGCATGGCGCGCGGCATGGCCGTCTGCACCAGCACCTGGCTGCGCATGGCCGTGGGCAGTGCATCGACGGCCTGGCGCATCTGGTCGCGCGAGGTGAACAGCACCAGCGCCCCGGCCTGCACCTGGCTCAGGTCGTGCAATAGCCGCTCCACCATCTCCTGCGTGAAGGCGGCGGCTTCGCGCGGGTCGGCCCGAGTCTGGTGCGCCACCAGCGTGCCCTGGGCCGCATAGTCGAAGGGGCTGGCCACCTCCAGCGTCTGCACGGCCGCATCGCCGTGCAGGCCGGCCTCGCGCAGGAAGAAGTCGA
This sequence comes from Comamonas sp. GCA5, assembly GCF_036541385.1. Taxonomy (NCBI): domain Bacteria; kingdom Pseudomonadati; phylum Pseudomonadota; class Betaproteobacteria; order Burkholderiales; family Comamonadaceae; genus Comamonas; species Comamonas sp. GCA5. Next base: position 26,466 of record NZ_JAZHFR010000017.1, read on the forward strand.
AGCTGCCGCAGCTGGTCAGCGTGGCACTGGTCAGCACCGCGCCGCGCACCTGGCTCCACAGGTGGTGGCGCAGCGTGGCGCCGGGCAGGATGGGGCTGGCATGGGCCTTGACGACGATGTAGTCGCCCTCCACCTCCACGGTGAACCATTTGGCGTTGGGCACGCTCTCGGAGCCGTCCTCGCGCGTCTCGGGCTGCTGGCTCAGCAGCTGGGCCGTATCGTGCACGGCCTCCAGGCGCGGCGCCAGCGTGCCGACCTGGGCGTACAGCTGGGACAGGCGCTGGGCTTCATCGGGCTTGTCCTTGATCTCGGCCTTCAGGGCCTTGGCAATGGCCCGCAGCACGTCCAGAAAGCCGCTGGCGTGGTGCATGACCTGGGCCAGTGGATCCAGCAGGGCCGGGGGCAGATCGCCGCGTGGCACGCGCACACGGGCCGGGCCGAAGCGATCGCGCTGGCCCTTGAGGGTGTCGCCATAGGTCTCCATCACCAGGCGCGCCAGCTCGCTCAGGTGCTCGCGCAGGCCGCTGCTGTGGCCTGCGATGTCGGCCAGCTCGTCCACCTCCATCAGCTGGCCCACGCGCAGGGCGCGGCTGGCCAGCTTGTCGATCCATTGCAGGCGGCTGAGGTCCATGTCGCAGGCGAACTGCGACAGCGCCGTCTGCGGCAGGTGGTGGGCCTCGTCCAGGATCAGCAGGCTGTCGCTGAGCTCCGGCAGCAGGCGCGCGCCCAGGCTGGACAGCAGCAAATCATGGTTGGCGACAATGACTTGCGCCGCCACCATGTCCTTGCGGCGCTCGTAGTAGGTGCAGCTGGAAAACACCGGGCAATGCTTGCCGGTGCAGGAGCTGCCCTCGGCCGCCACGGGGCCCCAGGCCTCGGCTTCGGGCGGATTGGGCAGGCTGTCGCGGTCGCCGTTCCATTCGCCGCTGGCCAGGGCATCGGCCATCGAGGCATAGAACTGCATGCGCGCCTCGGTCTCGGCGCGGGGCCGCGCCTTGCGCTGCTCGGCCGCCTCTTCGGCGAACAGATCGTCCGCGTCCTCGCTGTTTTCGCCCGAGCTGGCCAGGCGCTCCAGCTTGAGCTTGCAGACAAAACGGCCTCGCCCCTTGGCCAGCGCAAATTTGAACGGCATCGGCAATTGCTGCGCCAGCGCCGGCAGGTCCTTGTTCACCAGCTGCTCCTGCAGCGCCACCGTGGCCGTGGAAATCACCACGCGCGTGCCACGCGCCAGGGCCATGGCGATGGCCGGGGCGGCATAGGCCAGCGACTTGCCCACCCCTGTGCCCGCCTGGACGACGGCGATGGATTTTTTCGGTTCCGGAGCCCCCTCTTCGACCTTGCCGAGCTGGGCGGCCGCCAGGGTCTGCGCGATCTGGGCCGCCATTTGGCGTTGGCCCTCGCGCACCCGGAACCCCGGGATGGCAGCGACGACGGCGTCAAAGGATTCCAGGGCCTCGGTGGCCCATTTTTTTTGGCTCATTGCGGGAATTTCAGACCGGGCAATCCGGCCAAGAAGACTGAAAAATTGTTTTCAATACAGATGCAAAGCACCACATGCATCTTTTTCTTTATCAACATCCTGTGCGATATCGGATGTTCTGCTGATTTTTTCAGCACCAAAGAGGGTCTGACAAGTGCACCATCCGGCAAATTTCTGCCAGCCACTCTGCTGTGGACAATTGATTATAGATTGTGGATGGTTAACCTGTCGGTGCCTGGGATGCCACCTGGATTGCACCACGCCCTGTGGCATAAACCCTGTGGAAAATCCCGGGAAGCATGGTGTGAAGATGTTGAAAAAATATTTTCAATCAACACATCTTTGTGCACAGCCTGCTGGATGCATGCAGCTGTGGATAAATTAAAAAGAGAGTCCAAGCGGGTTGGAAAATTTGTCCACATTCTGGCGTGCAAAGTTATCCACAGTCTGTGTGCAGATGGGCGCTGCATGCGATGGTGCCGGCGTGCAGGCACACCATACTGCATGGATGGGGTCAACGCTGCAGCGCATGCAATTGCTTTGTTGTAAAAATTATTTCTTGACCGTGCCTCTGGTGGCGATGACTTGTAATTTTGTGTATTTGTTTTCAAAAACACCGACAAACATCGCTGATGCACTTGGATGCTTGTGTATTTTTTTATGAAATAAAGATGATGAGATAGGTTTTGTATAAAAAATAACGGCCATGGCACGCGATGCGGCGGGCTGAAGCCTGCAGCTGCCATGGCGGCGGCGGTTGACGGCGGTGGCGGGCGCCCAGCGCCGAGGTTTCGCAGGGCCCCTGGCCACTGCGGGGCCGGGAGTTGGCGCCGCCTGCGTGGCAGGCCCGGGCGCTACACTGCACAGCGCTCCGTTTCCGCTTTTTTCCACTGATTCCTATGAACGCCACTTTTGGCTGGCTGGACGCCCTCATCCTGGGCCTGGTCCAGGGTCTGACCGAATTCCTGCCCATCTCTTCCAGCGCTCACCTGCGCATCCTGGGTCCCTTGCTGCCCGGTGGCGCCGATCCGGGCGCGGCCTTCACCGCCATCACCAGCTGGGGACCGAACTGGCGGTGCTGATCTACTTCCGCAAGGATGTGCTGCGCATGCTGGTGGCCTGGTTTGCCAGCCTGCCCGTGATTGGCAGCCGCCGCCCGGGTGAAGCCCTGCACCCCGACGCCAAGCTGGCCTGGCTGGTGATCCTGGGCACCATCCCCATCTGTGTGCTGGGCCTGCTGCTGCGCAGCTGGATTGAAACCACCTTCCGCACGCTGGCGCTGACGGCCGTGATGCTGATCGTCTTCGGCCTTCTGCTGGGCTGGGCCGAAAAGCGCAGCACCCAGACGCGCCAGATTGGCCAGTTGGGCTTGCGTGACGGCATCGTGCTGGGCTTTGCCCAGGCCATGGCGCTGATCCCGGGCGTGTCACGTTCCGGTGGCACGATTACTGCAGGCCTGCTGCTGGGCATGACCCGCGAGGCGGCGGCGCGCTTTTCCTTCCTGCTGGCCATTCCGGCGGTGCTGCTGTCGGGCTTTTACCAGTTGCTGTTCAAGCGCGATCCCATGAGTGGCGAGCAATGGATGCTGACCTTCATCGCGACCGCGATCGCCTTTGTCGTGGGCTATGCGGTCATCGTCTGGTTCATGCGGCTGATCTCCAACAAGGGCTTCGGCTTCTTCGTGATCTACCGCGTGCTTTTAGGGCTTGCCATCCTGGCGGGCCTGCATTTTGGATTTATCCAGTAACCTTGCAGTGTTTTTGTTACCCCGAGCGAGTTTGAAAGGACGCTCAACCACATCATGGAAATTCCTATACTTATCGCCCTCATCCTGCTCAATGGCGTGTTTGCCATGTCTGAAATCGCGCTGGTCACAGCACGCAAGGCAAGGCTTCAAAAATTGATCGATGAGGGCGATTCCGCCGCAGCTGCCGCCCTGAAGCTCGGCGAAGACCCCACCCGCTTCCTGTCCACCATCCAGATCGGCATCACTTCCATCGGTGTGCTGAACGGTATCTTTGGTGAGGCCGCCCTGGCTCAGCCCATGGCGGAATGGCTGGTGCAGCTGGGCATGGCGTCCAACTACGCCAGCACCTTGTCCACGGCCGTGGTGGTGGTCTTGATCACCTATGTCTCCATCGTGGTGGGTGAACTGGTGCCCAAGCGCCTGGGACAGACCAACCCCGAATCGATTGCCCGTCTGGTGGCCCGCCCCATCAACCTGCTGGCCAAGCTGACCAAGCCCTTTGTGCTGCTGCTGACGGGGTCGACCCTCGCCCTGCTGCGCCTGCTGGGCGTGCGCCAGACCAACGACAGCAGCGTGACGGAAGACGAGATCCACGCCGTGCTGGCCGAAGGCACCACCTCGGGTGCCATCGAGCAGAACGAGCACACCATGATCCGCAACCTGTTCCGCCTGGACGATCGCCAGATCTCCTCGCTGATGGTGCCGCGCTCGGACGTGGTCTGCCTGGACGTGAGCCTGTCGTTCGAAGAGAACATGGCCATCCTGGAATCCCAGGACCATGCGCGCTATCCCGTGATCGACGGCAACTTTGAGAACCTGCTGGGCGTGATCAACTCGCGCCAGTGGCTGGCCCATGCCCTCAAGGGGCAGCGTGACCTCAAGGACGCCAAGGACCTGATCCACAAGCCCATCTACATCCCGGAAACCATCACCGGCATGGAGCTGCTGGAGAACTTCAAGCAATCCGGCGCGCCCATGGCGTTCGTCATCGACGAGTACGGCGAAGTGCAAGGCATCGTCACCGTGCGTGACCTGACCGAGGCCATCACCGGCGAGTTCGTGACCGAGGACCCCAGCGACGCCTGGGCCGTGGAGCGCGAGGATGGCAGCTGGCTGCTGGACGGCCACATCCCGGTCGTGGAACTCAAGGACCGCCTGGGCCTGAAGACCGTGCCCGAAGAGGAAAAGGGCCGCTACCAGACCCTGAGCGGCATGATGATGCTGCTGACCGGCAAGCTACCTGCCGTGACCGACAAGGTGGTCTGGGAAGCCTGGGAGTTCGAGGTGGTGGACATGGACGGCAAGATCATCGACAAGATCCTGGCCACCAAGGTGGAAGTCCCCGAGATCGATCTCTCCGACGAGGCCTGATCCCCCGCCAGGGCACACCCTGAAAAAAGCAGCCGCAAGGCTGCTTTTTTTATGCTGGTGCCGCAGTTGGAGGGGGCTCAGGCGCGAGGCTGACCCCGTGAATGCATGGTCTGCGCTTGGCAGCAGCACACTGCTCTGAGCCTCTTGCTTAGAGGCTAGCCCGGTAGGTCACGGGGTCCAGCGTGCAATGGCTGGCGATATTGCCTGGCAAGGCAAAGAATTTGGGCTGCCTGCGAAACTCGAAGACCCGATACAGCTGAAATTTTTCGGCTTCGGCCTGGGACGTCGCCAACTCGTTGTGCGTCACGTAGAACGGGGTGTTCTTGGCAAAGCTGGTGGTTTTCACCTCAATCCAGCATTCCTGGCCGTCCAGGTCAAAAGAGCGCACATCAAACCCCAACCCGTCGCCCAGGGTGACGGCCACATGCTCTACGCGGTCGGCCAGACCTGGCAGGCCATGGCGCTGCAGTTTCCAGCGCTCGTAACCTACAACAAATTCCTCCCCGGCCAAGCCCAGCGCCTGGTTGCGTGCCTCTTGCGCCAGATAGTCGCGGCGCGCAGGACTGCGCACGGCGTAGGCAGCGTTGGTTTCACTGACCTGGTGCGTTGCTTCGGGGGCTGCTTGCCATGCATGGTCAAACGCAGGATGCGGCAGTGTGTGTGCGGGCAAGGTCACTGCGGCTTGCACAGTGGCCGCCAGATGCGGGTGCTGCATCACCTGCTGCTCCACTTCTTGCAACAGGCTTTTTTGAAAGTTGTTGCGGGGCTTGTAGCCTTGGATGCTGGGGTATTGCAACAGCTGCATCACCGCACTGATGTTGCAGTACTTGAATTCGACGGCGCCGGAAGAGCGTTGACCGGACAGCTGTGCCAGCACCTGCTCGCGGTAGGTGCTTTTGCGATAGCGCTGGCCCGCCAGCTCCAGTGTCAACATGTCGAGGTAGCTGCGAACAACGACAGCAACTTCTTGATCGCTCCAGGCGGTGTGGGATGTTTCATGATCCATGTCGGCATCTTGCCAGGCATGGATGGCACGCTGCTGGCTCAGTCCGCCAACTGCTGCAGCGCGGGCAGCACCTGCTCGTGCAGCAGCGGGGCCAGGGTGGCGGGATGGGGGCCATCCAGCGCCAGCCAGTCCATGGCCTCGATCTCGGCGGCGATCTGCACGGCGGGCGTGTGCGCCAGCCGGGCGTAGAACACCTGGGCCTGCACGCGCGTATCGGCCTCGTTGGCGGCGCGGTTCTCGAAGTGGGCCAGGGGCTGCAGGCGGTCCATGGGGGCCTGCCATTGCAGCTCTTCCTGCAGTTCGCGCTGCAGGGCCTGGAGTGCGGATTCCCCGGCGTCGATCTTGCCGCCAGGCAGCATCCAGAACGGGCTGCCGCGCTTGCGCACGACCAGCAGCTGGCGTTCGGGGTTGATCAGGCAGGCGGTGGCCAGGTGCAGGGTGTGCATGGGGATCAGGGGGAAAGAAGGTCTTCAGCGCATGCGCTTGTCGCCGTAGGCGCACCAGCCGGGCTTGGGGCCCTTCTTGGGGTGCAGGCGGCAGGTTTCGGGGCGCCGTTCATAGACCGTGCAGCGGCGCGTGCTGGCGTCCAGAAAGTTGCAGTCCCCGCTGGCGCGGCGGGCCATGGTGAAGATGTTGTGCTTGGGGTTGTAGTGATCGATCAATCGGGCTTTGAGCAGGCGCTTGGCGATCAGTTTGTGGTCGACGTTGTCGACCTCGAACGCATCCACCAGTCCCAGGCGCACCAGGTCGGGCAGCTGCACTTCCAGCGGCATGGTGCAGCAGTTGGCGGCGCAGCTGTCGCACAGGCCGGGCTTGTACTTGCTCCAGGTGTCGAGCCGGTCTACGTCCACGATGCGGATGGCGGGTTTCATGCGAAAAAGGGGGTTGGATGCGCTATCAGAAAGATGAGCAGGCAGCGCGCGTTTTGCAAGGTTTTCAAATAGAAAAATGGTTGGAAACCAGGTCCAGACTGCGCTGCCAGCTATGAATACATTGGACTGCGCTGCCTGTCGGTGACCGGGCGGCAGCGCCTGCGGCAGGCACTATAGCGGCTGGGTGCATCGCCCGGGGCGGCCTGTAAAAAAGCCTGCGCACCAGGCGCAGGCTTCGGGGGCAAGGTGGGTCCCGCGGGGACTCAGCGTGACTGGTGCACGCCCAGCAGGAACTGGCTGCACATGGACTGGGGCGAGGCTTCGCGCGCGCTGTGGTCCGAGATGCTGAGCTTGTCCGCCACCGCACGGTGGTCACGCTTGAGCGTGCTGCCCGTGACCATGCCCAGCTGGCGAACCTGCTCGGGCGCCAGCATCTGCAGGCGCACGGCCTCCTGCATGGCCACGCACACGCTGCTGACGGCGTCGTAGCGCGCCATGGTGTGGGCGTAGAAGAAGTAGCCGCCGGCAAAGCCGAGCAGGGCCGTGAGCGCAGCGATCAGTGCAGCTTGGGTGCGGTTCATGGGGTGGGATGGTGTTCAGTCACAAGGGGGGCAGTCGCGCTTGGCGCGCAGCACCTTGCCGTCGGCCGCATCCAGCTTGACCTCCATCAGGCGGTGGTCGGCCTGCAGCACATCGACCTGGTAGCTGATGGTGCCCCAGTGGTTGTCCAGCTCGGCCTTCATGGCCTTGCCGGGCGTGTGTGCCGTGGCAGCGCGGATGGCCTGCAGGATGTCGATCTTGGCGGCCTGGCTGCGCTCCACATCCTTGCGCTTGGCCGCGCCGTCGTTCTCGTGCAGGCGGGCCTGGCCGGTCACCGCGTCCACCCAGACCTCCATGCTCTGCTGCTGCGGCGTGAGGATGTGGGCCTCGTAGCGCACGCCGGCCCCGTCGCCGTCATCCAGCTCGATCTCGATCACCTGGCCCGGCGTCATCTGCGTGGCGTTCTGCACGGCCTGCTCCAGGCTGATCTTCACGGGCGCGGTCAGCGCCTGCCACTGTGCCGGGGTCTTGGCATGGGCGCCCAGGGCCAGCGTGGCGGCGGCCAGGGGCAAGGCGATGCGGTGGGACAGCAGGTGGTGCCAATGCTTCATGAAAGTTCTCCTTGGTAACGATGCAGGACAGGTGCACACCCTCAGCCAGGCGGCACTTGCTGGGCGTGGGACGGGGTCGCGTCGCGCGCCGCTGGCGGCGAGTCTGGTGCATGGCGCGGGGCATGCTGTGCACAAATGGTGCGCCTTTCACGATATGGGGGATTTTGTCGGCGATTTCCAGAGTTTTGGCGCAAAAAACATCCATTCCCAAACTGGCACGCCACTTGCTGAACTGTGCCTGTTCCGGCTTGTGTACAAGGATGTATTCAAGTGCGGTCCGTCTGTCACAGCCCTTGTTTGATGAAGGAAACGCCATGCTGTCTCGCCGCCTCCTGCTCGCTTCTCTGACCTCTTCTGCCCTGGCCCTGTCCGTGGCCACACCCGCCCAGGCGGCGGACAAGGTGATCAAGGTGGGCACGCTCAAGCTCATCCACGGCATCACGCCCTACTTCTACGACAAGTTCACGCCGGCCGGCTACAAGATCGAGGTGATCCCCTTCGAGACCCCCACCGACGGCAAGAACGCCGTGGTGACCAAGTCGGTGGACTTTGGCACCTACGGCCTGGCCGCCGCCACGCTGGGTGCGGCGGCGGGCGAGCCCGTGGTCATCGTCGCGCCCACCTGCAATGGCGGCATGGCGATCGTGGTGGGCAAGAACAGCGGCATCGGCAGCTTCAAGGGCCTGCAGGGCAAGCGCGTGGGCATCCTGCCGGGTTCCACCCAGGAGGCGGTGTTCAATGACCGCCTGAAGTCCGAAGGCATGACCCTCAAGGACATCAAGTCCGTGCGCGTGTCCTTCAGCGAAATGGCGGGCGCGCTGGAGCGCGGTGACATCGACGCCTACGTTGGTGCCGAGCCCGGCCCCTCCATCAGCGTGACCCGCGGCGTGGGCAAGGTGCTGGAGTTTCCGTACAGCACGCCCACCGGCAAGGTCAACATGGTCATGACCACGCACGCCGACACGGTCAAGAAGGACCCGGAACTGGTCAAGGTGTTCCTGGAGATCCACCGCAAGGCCTCCGAATACGCCATGGCCCACCGCGCCGAGCTGGTGCAGATGGCCGGTGCCAAGCTGGGCTTCGCCCCCGACGTGGCCAACCTGGCGGCCGACAACGTGGAGCTGACCTGGAAGATCGACGAGGACTGGATCACGCGCAGCAAGTACTACGGCTCGCTGATGCTGGAGCGCAAGCAGATCCGCAAGCTGCCCGACTACAGCAGCTTCATCGTCACCGGCTTCAACCCCCAGTAAGCCCGCCCTGCCTGGCGGTGTGCTGCACCGCCGGGCCCCGGCCTCCCCTGCCCGCTTCCGGAATGCCTGCCATGTCGTCTTCGCCCCCCTCTTTCACACCCGCCACGTCCCCGGTGGCACTGGCCATGCCGCCCCAGCCCAGCGCGGCCCGTGTCTGGATGACCACCTGGCTGGTGCCCGCCGTGCTGCCCCTGCTGCTGCTGCTGGCCTGGGATGTGGCCGTGCGCGCCACGGGGACCATGCTGGTGCCTTCCCCCCAGGAGGTGGGCCTGATGCTCTGGGATTTCGCCTTTGGCGGCATCTATGACGACGCCTTCAGCGCCACCCTGCCCACGCACTGGCTGCAGTCCATGTCGCGCGTCTACGGGGCCTTTGCGTTGGCCGCGCTGGCCGGCATTCCGCTGGGCCTGGTGATCGGCAAGAACGCCGCCATCCGCCGCTTCGTGGACCCCACACTGCAGATGCTGCGCCCGGTGCCGGTCACGGCCTGGCTGCCGCTGTCCATGATCTTCTTCGGCGTGGGCCCGAATGCCGCCATCTTCCTGGTGTTCCTGGGGGCATTCTTTCCCATCGTCATCAACACCACCTTCGGTGTGAAGTCGGTCGAGCCGCGCCTGTTCGAGGCCGCCGCCATGCTGGGCTGCAAGGGCACCTCCATGTTCCGCCAGGTGGTGCTGCCGGCGGCCATGCCCTCCATCTTCAACGGCCTGCGCCTGGGCCACGGCATCGCCTGGTTCCTGATCGTGGTGGGCGAGATGACGGGCGTGCCCGAGGGCCTGGGCGCGGCCATCATGGATGGCCGCATGCTGTCGCGCACCGACGTGGTGATCGCCGGCATGGTGGTCATCGGCTTCACCGGCCTTGTCACCGACCGCCTGCTGGTCATCCTCAACAACCGTCTGCTCAAGTGGAGCCCGCAACACCATGTCTGAGATCCTTGCCCACCGCACCCCCGCGCCCATCCTGGACATTGCCAACGTCAGCAAGGTCTTCTCCCTGCATGGCCGCCCCATCCACGCGCTCAAGGACGTCAACCTGCAGATCCAGAAGGGCGAATTCGTCTGCCTGATCGGGGCCTCGGGCTGCGGCAAGTCCACGCTGCTGCGCATCATGGGCGGCTTTGAAAGCGTGTCCACCGGCGTAGCCCGGATGTACCACACGCCCATCAGCGAACCCGGGCCCGACCGCGGCATGGTGTTCCAGGACTATGGCCTGTTCCCCTGGCTGACCGTGCGCCAGAACATCGCCTTCGGACCCAAGCAGCGCGGCCTGCCCGAGGCCAAGCTGCGCGAGATCGCCGACCACTACCTGCACATGGTCGGCCTGAGCAAGTTTGCCGACCACTTTCCCAACCAACTGTCGGGCGGCATGAAGCAGCGTGTCTCCATCGCGCGGGCCCTGGCCAACGACTGCGAGGTGCTGCTGATGGACGAGCCCTTTGGCGCCCTGGATGCGCTGACGCGCGAAGTGCTGCAGCAGGAGCTGCTGGACATCTGGGCCAAGACCCGGCTGACCGTGATCTTCGTCACCCACGCGGTCGAAGAAGCCGTGCTGCTGGCCGACCGCGTGGTGGTCATGACCGCCGGCCCCGGCCGGGTGGAGCGCGACTACCGCATCCCGCTGGAGCGCCCGCGCCACATCACGGCCCCCGAGTTCAACCGCGTGCGCCAGGAACTGACCGAGCTGCTCAGCAGCCACGTGGCCCACCACGCCAAGGCCGCCTGATGGTGATCGACACCCTGCTCCACCTGCCCCAGGCCGTGCGCGATGCGGCCTATGACAACACCCGTGCCGTGGCCAGCAGCACCCAGCAGCTGGCGGCGTTTGAAGCGCGCAGCCTGGCCGTGGTGCAGCAGCACGCCGCCGATCTGGACGTGGCCTATGGCCCGGGCGCGCGCCAGCGGCTGGATTACTTCCACGGTCCGGCCGGTGCGCCCACGCTGCTGTTCATCCACGGGGGCTACTGGCAGATGCGGCACAAGAACAGCTTCCGCTTCGTGGTCCAGGGCGCCTTGCAGCAGGGTGTGCAGGCGGCCCTGATCGGCTACACGCTGGCGCCCCAGGCCCGCCTCACGCAGATCGTGCAGGAAGTGCGGCAGGGTATTGCCGCCGTGCGCCGGCAGGCCCTGGCGGCCGGCGGCAGCGGTCGCATCCTGCTGTGCGGCTGGTCGGCGGGCGGGCATCTGACGGCCCTGGGCCTGGACAGCGACGGGGTGGTGGGCGGCCTGGGCATCAGCGGCATCTATGCGCTGGAGCCGGTGCGCCACACCTACCTGAACCAGGCCCTGCAACTGACGCCGGCCGAAGTGGACCAGCTCAGCCCGCTGCAATTACCGGTGGTCGACAAACCCCTGGTGCTGGCCTATGGCACGGCCGAGCTGGCGCAGCTGCAGGCGCAGACCCAGGTCTTTGCCCACTACCGCCAGGCCGCCCCGGGCGCCTGCCTGGCAGTGCCGGGGGCGGACCATTTCAGTATTTTGAATGCCCTGGCCGATCCGCAGGGTGTGGCGCTGCAGGCCTTGCTGGCGCTGGACCGGGCCTGACCCACACCTGCACCGCGCGGACGGTCAGTCTGCGTTGTTCATAGCTGTCCGCGCAGGTCAGGCGGCCGCTTCCAGCCTTTTTGGCTTGGCATTTTGCAGGGTGTGCAAGGTGATGTTCTTCACCTCGTCGCGGCTGACGCGGATGTGCTTTTGCAGCAGCACCTTGGCCTGCAGCCCGTCGTGCTGCAGCAGCGCGCGCAGGATGCGGCTGTGCTCGTCGTAGGTGACGTCGATGCGGTAGTTGCGCGTGAATTCCAGGCGCCGCACGATGCGGATGCGGTCCGTGATGTCGCGGTGGATGCGCGCCATCTCCAGGTTGCCGCTGGCCTCCATCAGGTCGATGTGGAAGCGCTCATCGATGTGCGACACCGCATGCTGGTCCGTCAGGCGCTCCTGCAGCGGCACGCACCACAGCGCGCACAGCGCGGCCAGGCGCTGCTCCAGGTCCGGGGCCACCACCAGCAGGTCCACGGCCGCGCACTCCAGCACGGCGCGCACGTCGTACAGTTGCTCGAACACCGCGAAGTCGATGCTGTTGACCACCCAGCCCATCTTGGGCATGACCGAGATATAGCCCTCGCGCTGCAGGCGCACCAGGGCCTCGCGCACGGGGGTGCGGCTCATGCCCAGCTGGGCGCCGATTTCGCTTTCGCTGAAACGGTCTCCGGGCACGTACTGAAAATTGTCGAAAGCCTGTCGCAGCTTGTCGTAGGCCATGTTGGCAAGGCTGGTGGGCGCCACGGGCGTCTCCTGCGGAAATGGGGGATGCGGTTGTATCGGGTGCAGGGCGTGCCTGATTCAGGTGCACGCCCTGCACCAGGGTGTTACGCCGCCATGCAATACGCGCGCCAGCCCCCGAAATGCGTGATGTCCTGGGCATTAGCCAGGGCAGCTCCTTCGCAGATGAAGCCCTTGACGTGGCGGCCATCCTGCAGCGTGACCGTGCCAATGCCCAGCGGCGCGGGCACACCGGCCACAAAGCGCCCCAGGTTGGCGACGGGCATGTCCCAGACCTCCACGGCGATCGCGGCCCCGTCCTCGGCCCGGGCCAGGCCGGGTTTGGCGGGCACCGTGCCGGCCAGCGCATACAGGCGGTAGTGGGGTGCCGTGTGCGTGGCCTCACGGAAGCGCGCCCCGCAGGCCAGCAGCTCGTGGTTCAGCGGCATGCCGCGCAGGTGGGCGCCGACCACGGTCAGCGCAATCGTCTCGCCCTGCGTGGGCACATGCCAGCGGGGCAGCGCGCCCAGGGTGCGCACGGGCAGACCCGTGACGCCGGCGGTCAGTGGGGTCTGGGCTTCCAGGGCCTGGGCCCAGCGCACCAGATCGGGCTCACGCCAGGCCGGCGCAATCAGGGTGATGCCGAACGGCAGCCCGCTGGGCAGTTGCGCGGCCGGAATGGCGATGGCCGACCAGCCCAGCAGATTCACGAAGTTGGTGTACGTGCCCAGCTCGGAATTGGCGGCCACGGGTTCGGCCTGCAGATCGGCCATGCTGGGGTGGCGCGGCGCCGTGGGCACGCACAGCACGTCGCAGTCCTGCCAGATCTTTTCCGCCTCGCGCTGCAGCGTCTGCAGCTGGTACTGTGCGGCAAAGGTGTCCACGGCATTGAAGCGCTGGTGCACGTCCAGCACCTGGCGGATCACAGGCAGCAAGGCCTCGGGCTGCTGCTCGTACAGGCGGCGCGCGCCCACCACCCGTTCGGCCACCCAGGGGCCGTAGTACAGCAGCTGGGCCACCTCGAACAAGGTGTCGAAGGCCCGGGTCTGCACGCTGGCCACCTGGGGCTGCAGCCGCTGCGCAAACTGGGTGAAGGCGGCCTCGTAATCGGCGGCCAGTTGGCGCCCGCCCGGGATCGCCACCCGCAGCTGCGCCAGTGGCCGGTGCGCGGGGGTGGCGGGCCGCGCCTGCGAATAGGCATCCTGCGCGTCGGGCCCCTCCATGATGGACAGCGCCAGGGCGCTGTCGGCCACATTCAGGGCCAGCACGCCGATGCAATCCAGCGTGCGGCAGGCGGGCACCAAACCGGTGCCACTGACGGCACCGGGTGTGGGCTTGAGCCCCACGATCTGGTTGAATCCCGCGGGCACGCGGCCCGAACCGGCCGTGTCCGTGGACAGGGCAAACGGCACCAGCCCGCGCGCCACCACCGAGGCCGAACCCGAGCTGGAGCCGCCCGAGACCAGCGCGGGATCAAAGGTGTTGGGCACGGCCCCATAGGGCGAGCGTACGCCCACCAGGCCGGTGGCGAACTGGTCCAGGTTGGTCTTGCCCAGCACGATGGCGCCGGCCTGGCGCAGCCGCTGCACGGCCACGGCATCCTGTGCCGCCACATAGGCAAACGCCGGGCAGGCGGCGGTGGTGGTGAAACCGGCCACATCGATGTTGTCCTTGGCGGCAAACGGAATGCCGTACAGCGGCAACTGGTCGCGGCCCACGGCGTGCTCCAGGGCCTGCAGTTGCTGCAGCTGCGCCTGCAGCTGTGCCGCCGTGGCGATGCTGATCCACGCCGTGTCATCGGCCTGCAAGGCCTGGCGCTGCTGCTCCAGCAGCGCAGCCGGCGCTGCGCCACCGTGGTAGGCGTGCTTCCAATCGTCGAATGTGCCAATCAGCATGATGAATACCCAGATGTATACAAGATGCGGAGTTAAAGCAGATTGCGTGCCAATTGCAGCGGCTGCGTGGCGCGTTGGCTTCGATGAAGTTGCGGCGGGGTGCGACTGCGTCCCCCTCCAGCCCTGGAGCAGCGGGAGCCCAAGAAAAAAGGCTTGAAGCCTTTTGGGGCTCCAAGCCTTGTACTGCTTGCGCAGACAGCTCTGATTTTTGAGATCAGACGTCGATGTTGCCGGCCCGCAGGGCGTTGTCTTCGATGAAGTTGCGGCGGGGTTCGACCTCGTCGCCCATCAGCATGGTGAACACGCGGTCGGCTTCGATGGCGTCGCCGATCTGCACCTGCAACAGGCTGCGCACATTCGGGTCCATGGTGGTTTCCCACAGCTGCTCGGGGTTCATTTCACCCAGGCCCTTGTAGCGCTGGCGGCCGGTGGTGCGTTCGGCTTCGCTGATCAGCCACTGCATGGCCTGGCGGAAGTCGCCGACCTTTTCGGTCTTGGCCTTCTCGCCTTCGCCGCGCGTGACCTTGGCGCCTTCGGCCAGCAGGCCGGCAAAGCTTTCGGCCTCGGCCGACAGGGCCGCGTAGTCGTGGCTGCGCACGAAGTCCTGCGTAAGGATGGAACTCTTGATGTTGCCGTGGTGGTGGCGGCTGATGCGCAGGATCGGGTTCTCGCTGACGGGGTCGATCTCGGCGGTCACGGCGGCGGGCACGCCGGTGGTGGTCAGCTCGCGCAGCTTGGCCTCCAGCACGGGGGCGCAGGCCTGGGCTTCTTCCAGGGTGTCCAGCTTGATCTTCACGCCGTCGGCGATGGCGCGCAGGGCTTCCTGGTCCAGGAAGTTGGACAGGCGCTCGATCACGGTCTCGGCGGCCAGGTGCATGTCGGCCAGCTTGGCCAGTTCCTCGCCCTCGATGGTGCGGGCGTTGGCACCGCCGGTGTGCACGCTGGCGTGGTTCAGCGCGATCTTGAGCAGGTACTTGTTCAGCGCCGGGCCGTCCTTGAGGTACAGCTCTTCCTTGCCGTTCTTGACCTTGTACAGCGGCGGCTGGGCGATGTAGATGTGGCCGCGCTCGACCAGCTCGGGCATCTGGCGGTAGAAGAAGGTCAGCAGCAGCGTGCGGATGTGGGCGCCGTCCACGTCCGCGTCGGTCATGATGATGATGCGGTGGTAGCGCAGCTTGTCGGGGTTGTAGTCGTCCGAGTTGCTCTTGCCCGAATCGGCGCTGACCTTGCCGATGCCGGTGCCCAGGGCGGTGATCAGGGTGATGATTTCCTGGCTGGACAGCAGCTTTTCGTAGCGGGCCTTTTCCACGTTCAGGATCTTGCCGCGCAGGGGCAGGATGGCCTGGAATTTGCGGTCGCGGCCCTGCTTGGCGGAGCCGCCGGCGGAGTCACCCTCGACGATGTAGATTTCGCACAGCGCGGGGTCTTTTTCCTGGCAGTCGGCCAGCTTGCCGGGCAGGCCCATGCCGTCCAGCACGCCCTTGCGGCGCGTCATTTCACGGGCCTTGCGCGCGGCTTCACGGGCGCGGGCGGCCTCGATGATCTTGCCGCACAGGATCTTGGCGTCGTTGGGGTTCTCTTCCAGGTAGTCGGTCAGCGTCTTGGCGACGATGTCTTCCACCGGCGCACGCACTTCGGAGCTGACCAGCTTGTCCTTGGTCTGGCTGCTGAACTTGGGCTCGGGCACCTTCACGCTCAGCACGGCGCACAGGCCTTCGCGCATGTCGTCCCCGCTGACTTCGACCTTGGCCTTCTTGGCCAGTTCGTGGTCGGCGATGTACTTGCCGATCACGCGGGTCATCGCCGCGCGCAGGCCGGTCAGGTGGGTGCCGCCATCCCGCTGGGGGATGTTGTTGGTGAAGCACAGCACCTGTTCGTTGTAGCCGTCGTTCCACTGCATGGCCACTTCGACACCGATCTCGGTGCCGGGAATGCCGCCGTAGGTGTCGGCCGGGCGGCTGCCCGTGGCGTAGAACGAGGTGGGGTGCAGCACCTTCTTGTTGGCGTTGATGAAGCCGACAAAGCCCTGCACGCCACCGGCGCCGGAGAAGTCGTCTTCCTTGCCATCGCGCTCGTCCTTCAGGCGGATGCGCACGCCGTTGTTCAGGAAGGAGAGTTCGCGCAGGCGCTTGGCCAGGATTTCGTAACGGAACTCGAAGTTTTCCTTGAAGATGTCCTGGTCGGGCAGGAAGTGCACCTTGGTGCCGCGTTTGTCGGTCTCGCCGATGACGCGCATGGGCGAGGTCTCGAAGCCGTCGACCACCTCGATCAGGCGGTTTTGCACAAAGCCGCGCGAGAAGTCGATCTCGTGCACCTTGCCGTCGCGGCGCACGGTCAGCTTGAGCCAGATGGACAGCGCGTTCACGCAGGACACGCCCACGCCGTGCAGACCGCCCGAGACCTTGTAGCTGTTCTGGTTGAACTTGCCGCCGGCGTGCAGCTCGGTCAGCGCGATTTCGGCGGCCGAGCGCTTGGGCTCGTGCTTGTCGTCCATCTTCACGCCGGTAGGAATGCCGCGGCCGTTGTCGATGACGGACAGCGAGCCGTCGGCGTGGATGGTGACCAGGATGTCGTCGCAGTGGCCGGCCAGCGCTTCGTCGATGGAGTTGTCCACGACCTCGAACACCAGGTGGTGCAGGCCGGTGCCGTCGGAGGTGTCGCCGATGTACATGCCGGGGCGCTTGCGCACGGCCTCCAGGCCTTCCAGGATCTGGATGGCGCCTTCGCCGTAGCCGGTGTCAGCGGGGGCGCTGGCGGGTGCTGCGGTGGGGTTTTCTGGCTGGTTCTCGTCGGTCATGAAGGTGCCTTACTGCTGCAATAACAGGAGCTGTTTGCGCTTGTATTGCCTGGAAATTACCAATAAATCATTTGAAAAAGAAGTGCTGGCATACGCCAGCTGCTCCTTTTTTGGGATGGACAGGCTAACACGCCGGTCCACGGGCGCATCAGATGCGCATGGGCATGACGACGTACTTGAAGTTGTCGTTGCCGGGGATGCTGACCAGGGCCGAGCTGTTGCTGTCGGCCAGCTCGATCTTGACCATGTCCTGCGACATGTTGGCCAGCACGTCCAGCAGGTAGGTCACGTTGAAGCCGATGTCGATGGTGTCGCCGCCGTAGTCGATGTCCAGCTCATCCACCGCCTCTTCCTGGTCGGCGTTGTTGGACGCCACGCGCAGCGTGCCGGGCTCGATGGTCAGGCGCACGCCCTTGAACTTGTCGCTGGTCATGATGGCCGTGCGCTGCAGGCTGGCCAGCAGCGGGGCGCGGCCCAGGGTCACGCTGTTGTGGTGGTTGCGCGGGATGACGCGGTTGTAGTCGGGGAACTTGCCCTCGACCAGCTTGGTCACGAACTCCATGCCGCCAAAGGTGAACTTGGCCTGGTTGTTGGCGAACTGCATCTCGATGCGGGGCGAGTTCTCGCCGCCCACGTCGGACAGCAGGCGCTGCAGCTCCAGCACCGTCTTGCGCGGCAGGATGACTTCCTGCTTCTCGCCCACGTCCACGTCCAGCTCGGCGCTGGCAAAGGCCAGGCGGTGGCCGTCGGTGGCCACCAGGCTCAGCGTGTTGCCTTCGGCGACAAACAGGATGCCGTTCAGGTAGTAGCGGATGTCCTGCACCGCCATGGCGAACGACACCTGGCCCATCAGGTCCTTGAGCACCTTCTGCGGCACGCTGAAGGCGGGGCCGAAGTTGGCGGCCTCCTGCACCAGCGGGAAGTCCTCGGCCGGCAGGGTCTGCAGCGTGAAGCGGCTCTTGCCGCCCTTGAGGATCATCTTGCTTTGCTGCGACTCCAGGCCCACGGTCTGGTCGCCGGGCATGGTCTTGAGGATGTCGATCAGCTTGCGCGCACCGATGGTGGTGGAAAAGTCGCCGGTGTCACCGCCGAGTTCGGCCGTGGTGCGAATCTGGATTTCCAGGTCGCTGGTGGTGAACTGCAGGGCGTTGCCGGTCTTCTTGATCAGCACGTTCGCCAGGATGGGCAGGGTGTGGCGGCGTTCAACGATGCCGGACACCGATTGCAGGACCGCGAGAACTTTGTCTTGTGTGGCTTTCAGGACGATCATGTCAACCTCTGTGTTTCAGGATGCGGGTCTCTTGTGGATGGGGCAGCCTCCCTCTCGCGGCCACCCAAACCCCCTCATTTTGCCCGGTAGGCCCGGGCTGGGCGAGGGAAAATTCCATCAGCCTTTGAGCGTTTGCTCCAGCACATGCAATTGCTGGTTCAGCTCGGTCAGCTGCTGGCGCTCGGCGGCAATCTTGCGCACCGCGTGCAGCACCGTGGTGTGGTCGCGGCCGCCAAACAGCTCGCCGATCTCGGGCAGGCTCTTTTGCGTCAGCTCCTTGGCCAGGTACATGGCGATCTGGCGCGGACGGGCAATCGACGCCGGGCGCTTCTTGCTGTACATGTCCGCGACCTTGATCTTGTAGTAGTCGGCCACGGTCTTCTGGATGTTCTCCACGCTGATCTGGCGGTTCTGGATGCTCAGCAGATCGCGCAGCGCCTCGCGGGCCAACTGGATGGAGACTTCCTTCTGGTTGAAGCGCGAGTACGCCAGGATCTTGCGCAGCGCGCCTTCCAGCTCACGCACGTTGGAGCGCACGTTCTTGGCCACGAAGAAGGCGACTTCCTCGGGCATCTCGGCGTTCTCGGCGCGGGCCTTGTTGATCAGGATGGCCACGCGCATTTCCAGCTCGGGCGGCTCGATGGCCACCGTGAGGCCGGAGTCGAAGCGCGAGACCAGGCGCTCGTGGATGTTGGCCAGACCCTTGGGGTAGGTGTCGGACGTCATCACGATGTGGCTCTTCTTGGCCAGCAGGGCTTCGAAGGCGTTGAAGAACTCTTCCTGCGTGCGGTCCTTGTTGGCGAAGAACTGGACGTCATCGATCAACAAAAGGTCGAGCGAGTGGTAGCGTTCCTTGAACTCGTCGAAGGTGCGGCGCTGGTAGGCCTTGACCACATCTGAAACAAATTGTTCGGCGTGGATGTAGAGAACTTTGGCGTCGGGCCGGTCTTTGAGCAACTGGTTGCCCACAGCGTGCACCAGGTGGGTCTTACCCAGACCCACACCGCCATAGATGAACAGCGGGTTGTACAGGTGGCCGGGCGAGGCGGCGACGTGCATGGCGGCCGAGCGGGCCATGCGGTTGGCCGTGCCTTCCACCAGCGTCTCGAACGTCAGGGCGGAATTGAGGCGGTTGCGGAAGACGGGCGAAGCCGGTTCCTCCGCGCTGGGGCTGGAGGTGGGCGCTGCGCTGGGGCTGTCGGAGGGCGTGTTGCGCTCGCCGGCATAGGGGCGAACATACGTGCGCACCACGCTTTCGCGCTGAGCGAGTGCTAACTCCAGTGCTACGGGCTGACCATACAGGTCTTCCAGCAGGCCCGCGATGCGCGCGGCGTACTGGGCGCGGATCCAGTCCAGCTTGAAGCGGTTGGCGACATACACCGTCACCTTGGAGAAATCCTCCGCCACGTGCGCGGTCAGGGGCTTGATCCAGGTGTTGAACTGTTGCTCGGGCAGGTCCTGGCCGAGCTGCTCGACGCAGGCCAGCCACAGGCCCAGGCCGGCGTCGTTGGTGGGTTCCTCGGTCATTTCAATCGGAGCGCTTTTTGTGGATAGGAGGAACGGTGATGGGGCTGTGATTGTAGCTTTTCAAACGGTTATCCACAAACACGGACGACTTTTGCACCGGTCTGGTGCGGGGGCGTATTTTGGACCATCTTTAGAGGGTCATTGCAAGAGGTGGCTAACACTGAGATAATTTTGGGTTTCCCTGAATGTGTTCAGGGTGATAAGCCCCGCGCGAAGCTTTTATTTGCGGCCGCTTGCCCCTGGCAGGCGCCTTGCAGATGTGCTTGGCTGGGGAAATTTGGGCAGTGTGCATTCATGAGGAATGCATGGGCCAGTAAAAAACTGAACCTTCTCAAGGAACGAACATGAAGCGTACATACCAACCCTCCAAGACCAAGCGCGCTCGCACCCACGGTTTCCTGGTCCGCATGAAGACCAAGGGCGGCCGCGCCGTGATCAACGCACGCCGCGCCAAGGGCCGCAAGCGTCTGGCCGTCTAAGGCAAGCACGCTTGGCCGACTGCCTGACACCAATCCCTGCTGCATGGCAGGGTCTGTTGTGATGCAACGGCTCAAAACGCGCCCCCAATTTCAGGCAACGCTGTCCGGGGGAACCGTTTCCCGGACGCCGCACTTTGCTTTGCACCGCCTGGTGCTGGGCGCTGCGGATGTTGCCAAGGACGCTGTGCCAACAGGGCCCGGTGCCGTGCTTTCTGAGCAGGCACCGCAGGCCCTGTTTGTCGTGCCCGGGTGCCAAATGCCCCAGGTGTGGCTGGGCCCGTTGGTGCCCAAGCGCTGGGCCAAGCGTTCGGTGACGCGGCACACCATCAAGCGGCAGATCTATGCCGTGGCCAGCGAATTCGATGCGCAGCTGCAGGCCTTGCCTGCGGCGGCGTATGTGGTGCGCCTGCGTGCCGGCTTTGACCGCAAGCAGTTCATCAGCGCGACCTCGGAGCCGCTGAAGCAGGCGGTGCGTGCGGAGCTGCAGCAACTGCTGGCCCACGCCACGCGCCGCAAGGCGCCCAAGCCGGCGGCCGATGCCTTCGTGCAGGAAGCGGGCTGAGCCATGGTGCGCGCCCTGCTCATGGCCCTGGTGCGTGGCTACCGCTTTTTCCTGAGTCCGTGGCTGGGCTCGGCCTGCCGTTTTGAACCGACCTGTTCCGCCTACTCTTTGAAGGCGTTAGAGCAGCATGGCGCAGCGGCCGGCACTTATTTGACACTGCGGCGACTGGTACGCTGCCATCCGTGGTGTGATGGCGGGCATGATCCGGTGCCCGACCACCCGCCCAAGCTGTTTACCGGTTTGACCTCCTCTTCCTCACCAAAGAAGTCTTCATGAACGACATTCGCCGCACCATTTTGTGGGTGATATTTGGCTTTTCCATGGTTTTGCTGTGGGACAAATGGCAAATCCACAACGGCAAGCAAGCCACGTTCTTCCCCACGCCCGTGACGGCCACCGCGCCTGCCGAGAGCAAGCCGGCGGAAGTGCCTGCGGCCGTGGCCGCTGCAGCGACGGCGTCGCCCAGCGACGTGCCCGGTGGCGCGGACGCCGCCCCGGTGGCCCGCGAGAAGATCACCGTCACCACCGACGTGATGCGCCTGACCTTTGACGGCCAGGGCGGTGCGCTGGTGCACGCCGAGCTGCTGAAGTACGCCGCCGACGGCGACCACAGCCAGCCCTTCGTGCTGTTCGACGAGAGCAGCAGCCGCGTCTACATGGCGCAGACCGGCCTGATTGGCGGCAGCTACCCCACGCACAAGACCGTGATGACGGTGCAGCCCGGCGAGCGCACGCTCAAGGACGGCCAGAACGAGCTGCAGGTGCGCTTCGAGTCGCCCGTGCAGGACGGCGTGAAGCTGGTCAAGACCTTCACCCTCAAGCGCGGAGCCTACGACATCGGCGTGCAGCACGAGGTGGTGAACGCCGGCACGGCCGCCGTCACCCCCCAGCTGTACCTGCAGCTGCTGCGTGACGGCAACGCGGTGGACGGTGGCAACGCCTTCTACTCCACCTTCACCGGTCCGGCCATCTACACCGACACCGCCAAGTACCAGAAGGTCGAGTTCAAGAACATCGACAAGGACAAGCTCGACTTCGAGAAGTCCTCCACCAGCGGCTACGTGGCCATGGTGCAGCACTACTTCGCCAGCGCCTGGCTGCTGGGTGACGGCATCCAGCGCGACAACTACGCGCGCAAGGTGGGCGACAACCTGTACGCCGCCGGCATGATCACCCCCGTGGGCACGCTGCAACCCGGCGAGACCAAGACCGTGCAGGCGCGCCTGTTCGCCGGCCCCCAGCTGGAAAAGACCCTGGAAGCCCTGGCCCCCGGCCTGGAGCTGGTCAAGGACTACGGCTGGCTGACCATCCTGGCCAAGCCCCTGTACTGGCTGCTGGACAAGATCCACGGCATCCTGGGCAACTGGGGCTGGTCCATCGTCGGTCTGGTGCTGTTCCTGAAGATCCTGTTCTACTGGTTGAACGCCAAGGCCTACGCCTCGATGGCCAAGATGAAGGCCATCAACCCCAAGATCATGGAGATGCGTGAGCGCCTGAAGGGCAACCCGCAGCAGATGCAGCAGGAGATGATGCGCATCTACCGTGAGGAGAAGGTCAACCCCATGGGCGGCTGCTTCCCCATCATGATCCAGATCCCCGTGTTCATCGCGCTGTACTGGGTGCTGCTGTCGTCGGTGGAAATCCGCCACGCGCCCTGGATTCTGTGGATCACCGACCTGTCGGCCAAGGACCCCTTCTTCATCCTGCCGCTGCTGATGACCCTGTCCTCGCTGCTGCAGACGGCCCTGAACCCCGTGCCGCCCGATCCGATGCAGGCCAAGATGATGTGGTTCATGCCCCTGATCTTCAGCGTCATGTTCTTCATGTTCCCTGCAGGTCTGGTGCTGTACTGGCTGACCAACAACATCCTGTCGATCGCCCAGCAGTGGGTCATCAACACCCGCATGGGCGTGCCCCCGCAGTTCAACCTGCCCAGCTTCAAGTCGGCGCCCGCAGACGCCGGCAAGAAGAAGTAAGCCGCCCCGCTGACATCCCCCAAAGGCCGCGCAAGCGGCCTTTGGTTTTTAAAACAAGAGCGCACTGCGCGCGCCGGGACTGCGTTTTGCAGCCGATTGACTGCGAAGTCGTTGAGTGCCGAGCGCAGTGTGCTCCTGTTTTGAAAGCCTGTTTTGCGTGCCCCTGGCTATCATGGGCACCGCCCCCACTGAGGACGTGACGCCATGCTTGCCCGCCATTCCGATCCCATCGTCGCCATCGCCACCGCCCCCGGGCGCGGGGCCGTCGGCATTGTGCGTGTCTCCGGCAAGGCCATCGGCGCCCTGGTGCGCCACCTGCTGGGCAAGGACCTGAAGCCGCGCGAGGCCAGCTACCTGCCCTTCAAGGACGCCAAGGGCGCGCCCATCGACCATGGCCTGGCGCTGTACTTCCCCGGCCCGAACAGCTACACCGGCGAGGACGTGCTGGAGCTGCAGGCCCACGGCGGCCCCGTGGTGCTGCAGCTGCTGCTGGCGCGCTGCCTGGAGGCCGCGCAGGCGCCGGGGGCCGACGGTGCCCCGGTCCTGCCAAGCCTGCGCCTGGCCCAGCCCGGCGAGTTCACCGAGCGCGCGTTTCTGAACGACAAGATCGACCTGGCCCAGGCCGAGGCGATTGCCGACCTGATCGACGCCAGCACCGAAGCCGCGGCGCGCAGCGCCAGCCGCTCGCTGTCGGGCGACTTCTCGCGCGAGATCGGCGAGCTGCGCGAAGCCCTGGTCCACCTGCGCATGCTGGTCGAGGCCACGCTGGACTTCCCCGAGGAAGAAATCGACTTCCTGCAAAAGGCCGACGCCTATGGCCAGCTGGACGCGCTGCGCGACCAGCTGGGCCAGGTGCTGGCGCGCACCCAGCAGGGCGCGCTGCTGCGCGAAGGCATCAAGGTAGTGATCGCCGGCCAGCCCAATGCCGGCAAAAGCTCGCTGCTGAACGCGCTGGCCGGGGCCGAGCTGGCCATCGTCACCCCGATCGCTGGCACCACGCGCGACAAGGTGCAACAGACCATCCAGATCGACGGCGTGCCGCTGCACGTGATCGACACCGCCGGCCTGCGCGACAGCGAGGACGAGGTGGAGCGCATCGGCATTGCCCGCGCCTGGGACGAGATCGCCGCCGCCGATGCCGTGCTGTTCCTGCACGACCTCTCGCGCATGGGCGAGGCCGGCTACGTCGCCGACGATCTGGAGATTGCGCACACGCTGGCCGACCGCATTGCGCCGAACATTCCCGTCATCGACCTGTGGAACAAGACCGACCTGGCCGCACCCGGCGCGCTGATGCAGCCGCTGGCGCCCTTGGCGGGCCGCCAGGGCAGCGAGGCCAGCCTGAGCCTGTCGGCGCGCACCGGCGACGGCCTGGATGCCGTGCGCCAGCGCCTGCTGCAGGTGGCCGGCTGGCAGTCGGCGGCCGAGGGCCTGTACATCGCCCGCGCGCGCCATGTGGAGGCGTTGCAGGCCGTGGGCGCCCATCTGGAGGAGGCGCACGCGCAGCTGAACGTGCCCGGCCCGGCGCTGGACATCCTGGCCGAAGAACTGCGCCTGGCGCAGACGGCGCTGAACAGCATCACGGGCGAATTCACATCCGACGACCTGCTGGGCGTGATCTTCTCGAGCTTCTGCATCGGAAAATAAATTTGGTTCCGCAACGGTCCGGATTGTTCTGTTTTCTGATCTGCAACCCATTGATCAATCATTGATATTCATCCAGGTTGTTCTTGGATGTTCCGCGTGGATCCGTCAGAATGTGTGCCCAGATGTGTGCCCATTTTGAGAATGGTGTGCCCATCAGAAATATGTTGGTGTGCCCTTGATGATTTTTTAAGCAATCACCTTGCTTCCCATGGGCACACCTCCTCGAGGAGACTGCGCCCATGCCACTGACGGACACCAAGCTCAAAGCATTGAAACCACGCGACAAGTCGTACCAAGAAGCCGATGAAGGCGGCTTGTTTGTCGAGGTCTTGCCCAGTGGCCAAAAGACATGGCGCTTGCGCTATCGCATGGGGGGGCGTGGCGCCAAGCAGGAGAAAGTGACCCTGGGTGAATACCCGGTCTACAGCTTGGGGGATGCGCGTGCTTGGCGGGAGGCATCCAAAGCCTTGGCGGCCCGGGGCGTGTCACCGATGGCACTCAAGCGGGGCGATCTGGTGTCTGCAGATGCCACGCCTGCTGCCAAGGAGTTGGCGGATAGTTATCTGAAGCACTGGTGCCAGAAAACGACTGAGAAGGCCCGTGCCAAAGAAGAGCAGCGCCAGCAAGAGGATTCGGTGGCTGCCTTTGCGTGGCGCTGGTTTGCAGAGATTGCCGAACCATCCAATAGCAACCCGCGCAATGTGCGGCGGGTGCTGGAGAAGGACATCATTCCGGCGATTGGGACCCAGCAGGTGTCGGACGTAACGGTCGAGGATGTGCTGGCCATCACCGACCGCATCAAAGCGCGTGGCGCCGACCAAATGGCATTGCAAACCCGCAATGTGTTGAAGCGCCTTTTTGCCTATGCGATTGCGCGGCAGAAGATGCAATTCAATCCTGCGGCAGCGATCGAGGCCAAGTTCATCGCCCAGGCGCGCAGCCGGGACGTGGCCCTCAGCCCCGAGGAAGTGGGGCGCTTGCTGCGTGGGATTTACCAGTCCGGCATGAAGCGTGCACACAAGCTGGCGCTGCACCTGCTCATCTTGTGCATGGTGCGCAAGACCGAGTTGGTGCATGCCCGCTGGGAAGAGCTGGATCTGGAAAACGCCGAGTGGTGCATCCCGATGGAGCGCATGAAGAAAGACCGGCCTCACTTTGTCCCCCTGTCGCGCCAAGCCGTGGCCATGTTTGAAGAGTTGAAGGGCCTGGCTGGCGGGTCGCAATGGGTGTTTCCCAGCCGCAGCAGCTTGTACCAACCCATCTCTCAGTCCACCCTGAATGTGGCCGTGCGTGCTTTGGAGCTGGAGGTCCGGGATTTTGTGATCCACGATTTCCGCCGTACAGCTTCCACCCTGTTGCATGAAGCCGGTTTCAACTCAGACTGGATTGAAAAGTCCTTGGCGCACGAGCAAAAAGGCATCCGTGGCGTTTACAACCGGGCGCAATATGCGGAGCAGCGCCGCGATATGTTGCAGTGGTGGGCGGACTTTGTAGACAACCAGATTGACGAGGGTCGCAAAGTCATCATCGGTCGGTTTGGCAAGACGTACCAGGCGGCGTGAGCCCCTGTCGGGACTCCCCCACGGCCTTTGACAGGGGCAATGCCTCTGCTGGCGCTGCCTGCGGGCTCATCTTTGGGCCTGCAGGTTGGCGCCACTCTGCCGGATAGGCCGCCTGGGCATCCGGGAGGCCTACGGATCGCCGCTAAGATGAATGCAGTTACAAATCAAGCCAGTGTCTCTTGGGACCCTGACCGTACCTGTTCTTCCCCATGCTCGACGACATCAAAAAAACCCTCTGGGCCACCGCCGACAAGCTGCGCGCCAACATGGACGCCGCCGAATACAAGCACCTGGTGCTCGGCCTCATCTTCGTTAAATACATCTCCGACACCTTCGCCGCGCACCACGCCACGCTGATGCAGCGCCTGGCCGACCCGAACGACGAATACTTTTACGGCGATGCCGACCCCGCCGACATTGCCGCCGAGCTGGAAGACCGCGACTACTACAAAGAGGCCAACGTCTTCTGGGTGCCCGAAGGCGCACGCTGGGAAGCCCTGCGCAACGCGGCCAAACAGCCCGACATTGGTAAACGCATTGACGACGCCCTGACCCTCATTGAGGCCGAGAACCCCAAGCTCAAAGGCATCCTCGACAAACGCTATGCCCGTGCGCAGTTGCCTGACGGCAAGCTGGGCGAGCTGGTGGATCTGGTGTCCACCATCGGCTTTGGTGACGACCCCGCCGTGGCGCGCGACGTGCTGGGCCAGGTGTACGAATACTTCCTGGGCATGTTCGCCAGTGCCGAGGGCAAGCGGGGCGGGCAGTTCTACACGCCTGCCAGCATCGTCAAAACCCTGGTCGCCATCCTGGCCCCACACGAAGGCAAGGTGTACGACCCGTGCTGCGGTTCGGGCGGCATGTTTGTGCAGTCTGAAAAATTCATCGAAGCCCACGGCGGCAAGCTGGGCGATGTGAGCATCTACGGCCAAGAGGCCAACCCCACCACCTGGCGCCTGGCCGCCATGAACCTGGCCATTCGCGGCATCGACTACAACCTGGGCCGCGAGCCTGCCGACACCTTCACCCGCAACCAGCACCCCGACCTGCGGGCCGACTACATCCTGGCCAACCCGCCGTTCAACATCAGCGACTGGTGGCACGGCAGCCTGGAAGGCGACCCGCGCTGGGAATATGGCGACCCACCCCACGGCAACGCCAACTACGCCTGGTTGCAGCACATGCTGCACCACTTGAAGCCAACGGGCCGCGCAGGCATTGTGCTGGCCAACGGCAGCATGAGTTCCAGCCAGAACAATGAAGGCGTGATCCGCGCCGCCATGGTCAATGCCGACGTGGTCGAGGTCATGGTGGCCCTGCCCGGCCAGTTGTTCTTCAACACCCAAATCCCCGCCTGTCTGTGGTTTTTGGCCAAGCAGAAAACGCGCAAGGGCGAGGTGCTGTTCATCGATGCCCGCAAGCAGGGCCGCATGATCAGCCGCGTGCAGGCCGAGTTGACGGACGACACCATCGCCCGCATCGAAGCCGTGGTGGCTGCCTGGCGCGGCGAGCCGGACGCGGGCAGCTATGAGGATGTGAAAGGCTTTTGCCGCAGCGTGCCCCTGGCCGAGATTGCCCAGCACGGCCATGTGCTCACCCCCGGCCGCTACGTGGGCGCGGAAGAGGTGGAAGACGACGACGAAGCGTTTGCCGACAAGATGCAAAAGCTCACCGAAAAGCTGGGCGAGCAAATGGCCAAGGGTGCGGAGCTGGATGCGGTGATTCGGGCGAAGCTGGGGGGGCTGGGGTATGAGTTCTGAGTGGAGGGTGCAGAGAATTTCCTCGCTCGGGGAATTTGATCGAGGCAAGTCGAAGCACAGACCAAGAGATGCAGCTCACCTTTATGGCGGACCGTATCCGTTTATCCAGACGGGAGACGTGACGAACTCTGACGGGCGAATCACAAGCTTTCGACAGACCGAGGGTGTGCAAAATTTTGTGTAAACGGCCAATCAACAGCCGGCGCAAGCCGGCCTGTCCGTAAACACTATGAACACCAAGAAACACGACGTACCCGAAGAACTGCTGTCTGGCCTG
>NZ_JAZHFR010000180.1:0-1430 GCF_036541385.1 Comamonas sp. GCA5
GCCAATCGCTTGAGCGCAACGTCTTGAGCAAGACCTACCGATGGGAGGAGCCCCGCCTGCCAATGCCTGTGAGTTCATTCACCAGGTGATTTTTTGCAGAATGAACGACTGCTTTTGGCCGTTTGCTGCCCTTGAACGCATGGCTACTCAAGCGAAGTCTGGGGGGCTCAAAGGGTGGTTGAAAAATTAGAGACCTTACTCCACCTGACGGAGTAGGAAGGCCGCTGATAGCTCCGGGAGACGGAGCAGGCGGCCCTTCTACTGCTCCGGGAGGCGGAGCTATACAGGTGGTTTTTGGGGGCTCTCTACTCCGGGAGACGGAGACCATCTAGAGAAGCCATCTGTTGTCAGTTTTTCCGTAGCACCTGGGCAACCAAGGTAGAAAAAAGGCTGTCGTAAATAAGGCTAAAGGACTTTGACTTTTTTAGACAGCGTTGCGTAGCGCATCTTGTCTGCAGCAGACCCATGCTGATGCTCGGGGGAAACAGCAATATTTCCCGCAGGTTCGTAGCCAGAAAGCGTGAAATCCAGCATTTTTATAAATGCTTCTTCTATCGTCAGCCCAGCGTGTGCGGCATAGGTCTGAATCCGTAAAGCTAAATCCCCATCAATCCATAGCTTCATACCTGGATGGCCCGCGCCTGGGCCATATTGATCCATAGCTCCAACACCAGAGGTTAGCCATTGATACTCAACCGCGAGGGCTTGAGCTATTTTGAGAATGGTTTGACGTCTTGGGGCTGCTCTACCTGATTCGTAGCGACTGACTTGTGTTGGCGCCATGTCACATGCACGCCCAAGATCAGTCTGCGACCAGCCACGTGCCATGCGTGCCTGTGTGATCCGATCCCCAATGGTTGATGCTGATTCGTTCATATGGTTCCTAAAAGGTACTTGCAAAAAGTACCAAAAGTACTAAGATCGATCTTGTACCGGTTTGGTACTGTTTGAACTAAGAGGATTCTATGACCTTGAGCTGCATTGATGCGAAAAAGCCCAAACCGCCAGTTAGCGTAAAGCTGCCGAATGACTTGGAGGAGTACCTAAGAGATCAAGCGAAGGTCGGGTTTCGGTCTCTATCAAAAGAGATCACGATGCGACTGGAACAAAGCCGCAAAGCAGAAGAGGCCAAAGATGAAAAGCAGGCCTGAAAAAAGTGAAGCCCTGGCGGGTGCAACCGGCAGGGCTTCGAGTGTCAAAAACCAAGCAACCAAACAAGGAATCGACATGACTGATTCTAAAGCACCCGCCGTAGCAAGCACCAGCGTTTCGCAACAGGCTAGCCGTGCTCCTGTAGTCAATACGTTCCAGGAGGGTGTGCAAAATTTTGTGTAAACGGCCAATCAACAGCCGGCGCAAGCCGGCCTGTCCGTAAACACTATGAACACCAAGAAACACGACGTACCCGAAGAACTGCTGTCTGGCCTGCT
>NZ_JAZHFR010000181.1:0-1391 GCF_036541385.1 Comamonas sp. GCA5
TGTCGATGCCTGATGCCTTGAGGGAAGGGCTGGGCATGTTCGGTTTGTGGGATTCTGGGGCTGATGTTCCGTTGCAAACTCCGTGGCTTTGTCGTGAGGGTAGGGTCGCTTGGCTGGCTATGGATCCGAAGTTGTTAGAACCACCGTTTTGAGGGGTTTGCGATGCTGAAGATGTCGATAAATGCTGCTCTCTGGTTTCGCAAAAAGTGCCCTGTCCCTGTCCTTGATAGGCTGCCTCTGAGGGTGGTTTGTGGGTGCTATGGCCTGTGGATTCGCCTCCAGTTACTTCGACCTGGTGGCGATTCTTCTGACCTGTTGAAATGAGTTCTCCTATGTCAATAGGTGCGTTTTTCCCCTGTATCTCGCTCTGTAGCTGAGGGGGGTATCGGGGGCTTGCCCCTGATGTTCTGCGCTGGTTCTATCTCGTGCCCTTTGATGTGCTCACGGTGTCACTGGCACCGTTTACGGCTTGCGCTGAGGTTGCCGCGTTGGCGCGTTGCTTGTCCTGCCCCTGTTCTTTGCTGCGTCGCCATGAAAAACAAGCGCCGCAGGCTCCTGCGTGTTGCTTGGGAGTGTCGTTTGTGTGCTCTGGTGCGGGTGCGGCTGCGCTGATTAGGGAGCGGGCAAGAGCCGCCGCACGCTCCCGCTGGCGGCGCAGCCGCTAATCTAGACCTACGGACACTTGATGACAGGAACAAGGAAGGGCTATGATTGCGGCGCGCTTTTCTCCTTCTTGGTGGCTTCAAGGCATATGAGTTCCGGGTCAGCTATATCCGGTTTAGGTAAGTCCCTCTCAGCCCATTCACAGCACCAGAAAGAGCGAAGCCCGAACATCCTGGCAGATGGTTCGGGCCTCTGGCGTCCATCAACTCGTACTTGAATGAACGCATGTCCAGATTCTATGTGAGTCCGCGGCGGGTTCAAAGCCCCCGCCATGAATGAGCCTCAAACCGCATTTGATCGCTCTAAGCCTGTCCACTTCTTTCACCATGAGCAGCAGCAGTTCAGGTTGGAAGTTCAGCGCTTTTCTAACTGCCCTCCTGAGCTGAAAGTTAAGGAAGTCGACTTCGCTAAGTTCGATGTTCCTGCCTATGAGAACGCCTATCACGCTGGTGCTTCTTCCTGCTTCCGTAAGCGTGGTGCGCGTACTGCTCCTGCTGTTCAGTGCGAAGAGGATGTGGAGCGCTCCATGTTCCGCGCTAAGAAGCGTGTACGGCTTTTGGTGAAGGAGTTGGGGCCCAACCACTTCTCTACCTTCTCCACGCGTGAAAAAGCCCCGTATATGACCGCTGAGGACTGGAAAGCGATGTGGGGCTACTTCGTGCGCTTACTGCGTCAAGCTGACATCGATTTTCAGTATGTGGCTGTGTTGGAGCGTCATCCCTCGAACC
>NZ_JAZHFR010000182.1:0-1363 GCF_036541385.1 Comamonas sp. GCA5
GTGGCCTCGGCCGAGGCCCTTGCCAGCACCCCGTCCACGCCTGCCGCGCCATCACCAGTGGCGCAGGGTCTCGCCCACGGTGGCGCTGCCGGCGTCACCGGGGCTGTCGCCATAGGCCAGCAGCAGGCGCCGCGCCAGCGCGGTCTGCCACAGGATGCGGCCATCCGCCACACGCACCGTCATGCTGGCGTAGCCAAAGGCATCCAGCGCACTGCGCGCCTGCAGGGCCTGCTGCGCCTGGCTGCGGGCACGCCGGGCGGTGCCCAGGTGCACCTGCATGCGGGCCAGCACCTCGGCGGGCTTCAGGGGCTTGGTCACATAGTCCACGCCACCGGCAGCCAGGGCAGCCACCAGGTGCTCGGTCTCGGTCAGCCCGGTCATGAACACCACCGGGATGGCCGCGGTCTGCGCGTCGGCCTTGAGGCGGCGCGCCACCTCGAAACCGTCCATGCCCGGCATCAGCGCATCCAGCAAGATGATGTCTGGCTGGGCCTGCGCGGCGCGCTGCAAGGCCTGCTCGCCATGCGTGGCCACCAGGACGGTGTAGCCCGCCTCATCCAGCGCGTCGTGCAGCACCGACAGGTTGTCGGGCACGTCGTCCACAATCAGCACCACGTCCGGCGCGTTCATGGCAGCCCCACATCCGTCGCCTGCTGCTGCGCCACCGCGCGCGCCAGGCCGTCCATGTCGAACTGCTGCACCAGGCCGCGCCACTGCGTCCACAGCACCGCCTGCGCGGGGTGTGCCTGCTCCAGCTGCGCCAGGGCCTGGCGCACGCCGCGCACATAGCCCAGCTGCAGCGCCTGGCACAGCGGCGCCAGGTCCTCGGCCGGGACCGCGGCGACGGGCGGGCCATCAGCCCCAGGTTCTTTGCTATTGAATTGCATAGCATCTTGCGCCCGCTGTACGGGCGTTGCGGTGGGTTTTGCTTCTAGGGCGTAGTGCCACACCAGGTCCAGGCGCTGGGCCAGCCAGTGCAGCAGCTCGCTGTGGCGCACGGGCTTGACCAGGAAGTCCTGCGGCGCAATCCCCACGTCGTTGGGCAGCTCGCGGTCAAAGGCATTGGCCGAGACCACGGCGCAGGCGATGTCGCCGGCCTGCAGCGCCCGCAGGCGGCGCAACGTTTCCCAGCCGTCGATGCCGGGCATGGCCAGGTCCATGAAGACGGCATCGGGCACCCAACCGCCCGCCACCCAGGCCAGGGCCGCATGGCCGCTGTCGGCCTGCTGCACCTCAAAGCCCAGCGGCGCCAGCAGCTGCCGCAGCACGCCGCGGTCGGCCTCCTCGTTGTCCACCACCAGCACCCGGCGACGCGGCCCGGCATAACCCACGGGCATGCGCTGCAGCGGCGCGGCGGCCGGCG
>NZ_JAZHFR010000183.1:0-1359 GCF_036541385.1 Comamonas sp. GCA5
TCTGGCCCGCGTCCTGCACCAGGCGGGCCCCGGAGGCCACCTTGTCGACCGAGGTGTGGATCAGCGCCTTGATCTCCCGCGCCGCTTCGGCGCTGCGCTGGGCCAGGGTGCGCACCTCGCCGGCCACCACGGCAAAGCCGCGGCCCTGTTCGCCGGCGCGCGCGGCTTCCACGGCGGCGTTCAGCGCCAGGATGTTGGTCTGAAAGGCAATGCTTTCGATGGTGGAGATGATGTGCCCCATCTGCTGCGACGACTGGGCCATGCCCTGCACCAGCGCACCCACTTCCTCCATGGCCTTGCCGCCCTGCACGGCCAGTTGGGCGCTTTGCTCGCTGTGGACCTTGACTTCTTCGGTGGACTGCTGGGCATTGGCGACCGTGGCGGACAGCTGCTCCATGGCGGCGGCGGTCTCCTGCAGGTCTTGGGCCTGGCGGTCGGTGCGCTGGGCCAGGTTGATCGAGCCCTGGGTCAACTGGCGCGACATCACGGTGAAGCCGTCGATCTCATGCCGCGCATCGCCCACCACGGCGCGCAGGTTGACGTGGACCTGCTTGAGCCGCTCCAGCAAGAAGGCCATGGGGTGGCGGCCCTGGTAGGCCGGCAGGGCACCATCGAGCTTGCAGCCCGCGATGTCGCCCGCCAGCAAGGCCACGTCTTCGAAGGGACGCGTCACCCGCACATGCTGGCGGTAGAGCGTCAAGGCCGTCAGCAGGGCCAGCACGCCGGCCTGCAGGCCGGTCTGCCAGCCCTGGGTCCAGCCCATCAGCGGAAACAGCAGGGCCACGGCCACCATTGGCAGCAGCAGCGTCGCCAGGCGCTGGGTGAAGCTGGCGCGCTGCAGCTTGCCGAGCTGGTTCAGCAGGCCATGGTGGCGCACGCTGCCGGCGTGCAGGTAGGCGTTGCCCTGGGTGCCGTTGTTCAGGCGCTCGTACAGCGCGCTGGCGGCGCGCACCTCGTTGTCCGTGGGCTTGACGCGCACCGACATGTAGCCCACGGGCTTGCCGTGTTCCATGATGGGCGTGACGTAGGCGCGCACCCAGTAGTAGCGGCCATCCTTGCGCAGGTTCTTGACCACGCCCGACCAGGCGCGGCCATGGCCGATGGTGGTCCACAGGTCCTTGAAGGCCTCGCGCGGCATATCGGGGTGGCGCACGATGTTGTGCGGCTGGCCCATCAGCTCGTCCATGGCATAGCCGCTGACATGTGTGAACGCAGCGTTGCAGTGCGTGATGCGGCCCGTGCGGTCGGTGGTGGACATCAGCAGCTCGGACTCGGGCACCAGGAACTCTTCATCGCGCGCCACCACGGGCGTGGAGGGGGCGGCGCCGTGCGGGGGGGCCGCCCCGGCAGCGGGGCGTG
>NZ_JAZHFR010000184.1:0-1272 GCF_036541385.1 Comamonas sp. GCA5
CAGGCGCGGCAGCTGCAGGCCAGCGGCCAGCTGGAGGCAGCACGCCAGGCCACGCGCAGCAGCTACCGCCAGGCGGCCGATGCCTACGCCCAGGCGCTGGCGGCCTATGTGCACCAGCAGGCCCAGCGCCTGGCCGAGATGCGCGCCGACATGGGTGCCGCCCGCCAGGGCGTGGTCAAGGCGGCCGCGCTGAACATGGCGTTCCTGCTGCTGGGCGTGGCCGTGGGCGCCTACCTGCTGATTGGCAGCATCCGCCGCGCCCTGCGCGCCGCCAACCAGGTGGCCGAGCAGATTGCCGCCGGCGACCTGCGCACCCGCTTCGACCAGCCGCGCCACGATGAATTCGGACAGCTGCTGCAATCCCTGGAGCGCATGAGCCACAGCCTCTCGGCGATGATTGACGACGTGCGCGACAGCGGCGATGCCATCACGGTGGCCAGCGGCGAAATCGCCTCGGGCAACCAGGACCTGTCGCAGCGCACCGAGGTCACGGCCAGCCACCTGCAGCAGGCCGCTGCCGCCATGATGCAGCTCACCCAGACCCTGCAGGCCACGGCCGCCAGCGCGCAGCAGGCTGCCGGACTGGCCCACCAGGCTTCGGGCGTGGCGCAGCGCGGCGGGGCCGTGGTCAGCGAGGTGGTGACCACCATGACCGACATCCACAGCCGCAGCCAGCAGATTGCCGACATCATCGGCGTGATCGATGGCATTGCCTTTCAGACCAACATCCTGGCGCTGAATGCGGCAGTGGAAGCCGCGCGCGCCGGCGAGCAGGGCCGCGGCTTTGCCGTGGTGGCTAGCGAAGTCCGCACCCTGGCCCAGCGCAGCGCCCAGGCCGCCAAGGAAATCAAGCTGCTGATCCAGGACTCCGTCAGCCGCATGGCCGACGGTGCGCGCCTGGTGCAGGACGCGGGCAGCACCATGGACGAGGTGGTGCAGTCCATCCAGCGCGTCACCCAGGTCATGCAGACCATCAACACCAATGCGGCCGAGCAGCGCGATGGTGTGGCCCAGGTGAACGAGGCCGTCGGCGCACTGGACCAGATGACCCAGCAGAATGCCGCCCTGGTCGAAGAAAGTGCCGCCGCCGCGCACAGCCTGCGCGAACAGTCCGAGCAGTTGCGCACCCTGGTGCAGCGCTTCAAGGTGCATCCGCACACGGCCGGCCAGGCCGTGCCGCAAACGCTGGCGGCTGCACTGGCTGCAAGGGCCCCGCAGACCGCCACGGGGCCGCACAGCCTGGGCCTGCACGCCGCCCCCCCTGCCCCGGGT
>NZ_JAZHFR010000185.1:0-1270 GCF_036541385.1 Comamonas sp. GCA5
GTGCGCTAGCGGCTGCGTGCCCAGCCGCACCTCGCCCTGCTGGGGGCGCAGCACGCCGGACAGCAGGCGCAGCAGGCTGGACTTGCCCGAGCCGTTCGGGCCGATCAGGCCCAGCAGTTCGCCGGCCTGCACCTGCAGCGAGACCTCGTGCACGATGCGCGTGCCGTGCGCCTGCCAGCTGATGCCGCAGGCCTGCAGGGCAGGGGACTGCACGGCCGTCATGGCCGGCCCCGGGGCTTTGAGCAGGATGAGCGCGAACACGGGCGCACCCACCAGGGCCGTGATGACGCCGATGGGCAGCACCTGGCCAGGGATCAGCGTGCGCGAGACCACGTCCGCCGCAATCAGAAACAGGGCGCCCATCAGCGCGCTGACCGGAATCAGCCGGCGGTGCCGCACGCCCACCAGCAGGCGGGCGGCGTGCGGAATCACCAGCCCCACAAAGCCGATCGCGCCGACGATGGACACCATCACCGCCGTCATCAGCGCAGCGGCCAGCAGCAGCGTCAGCTGTACGCGGCGCACGGGCACGCCCAGGGCGGCGGCGGATTCGCTGCCAAAGGTGAAGGCATCGAGCGAGCGCGCGTGCAGTAGGCACACCACCATGCCGGCGCCGGCCACGGTGGCCGCCCCCAGGGTGTCTGGCCAGCGCACGCCGCTGAGGCTGCCCAGCAGCCAGAACATGATGCCGCGCGCCTGTTCGGCACTGCCGGACTTGGTGATGATCAGCGAGGTGAGGGCGTTGAACAGCTGCGAGCCGGCGATGCCGGCCAGCACGATCTGCCCGCTGTTGTGCAGGCCGCCCCGCCCGGCCGCGTGGGCCAGCAGCGCCACCAGGGCGAAGGCGCAGACGGCGCCGACAAAGGCGCCGGTGGTCATGGAGATGGCGCCGGCGCCCAGGCCGGCCACGGTCACCAGCACCGCGCCCGTGGAGGCCCCGGCCGAGATGCCCAGCAAATACGGTTCGGCCAGCGCATTGCGCAGCAGCGACTGCAGGATCACGCCCGAGATGGCCAGCCCGGCGCCGCAGCAGGCGGCCACCAGGGCGCGTGTCAGGCGGTAGTTCCAGACAATGCCCTGGTTGATCGGGTCGACGGCGTAGCTGGTGCCCGCCAGCTGGTTGGCCAGCACCTCGAAGACGGTGCGCACGGAGATCTCGGTCTCGCCGATTGCAATCCCCAGCACGACGGCGACCAGCAGCAGCCCCAGGGCGGCCAGGGTCAGCAGGCCCCCGCGCAGCCACAGGCCGGCCGCGTGCAGCAGGGCGGGC
>NZ_JAZHFR010000186.1:0-1240 GCF_036541385.1 Comamonas sp. GCA5
TTGCCATGGACTATGAGGATCAGCAAAGAACACCTGCACCCCTGACTCGGCAGTGAACCGTGCGTGGTCTGACAGCTCCTTACCACGATCCCACGTTAACGATTTCCATAGCTGGGCAGGCAGTTTGGTGACAGTTTTTCTGAGAGCATTGGCCATCGTGACGGCACCATAGCCAGCCAACGGCTGCCCATTCTTTACCCTTGGGGTCAAGCCATAGCCATCCTCTCGTGGCAAGTGCACAAGCATGGTCAAGCGGCTTGTGCGCTCGACCAGCGTGCCAATCGCTGATCGTCCCAAACCGATGATCAAGTCCCCCTCCCAATGTCCTGGTACTTTGCGATCTTCTATCTCGAACGGTCGATTGCAGATCATTACTTCTTCACTGACATGAGCCCACGCTTTAGCTTGGCACCTTGCCCGAGGAACACGTAGCGCCCGCCCGGTGCGCAGATAACTGACCGTCTCTCGCTTGAGGGCACCTCGACCCTGGATGTACAGGGCTTGGTAGATGGCTTCGTGTGAGATGCGCATCGATGGATCATTTGGAAAGTCCAGCCGTAATCGGTTCGCAATTTGCTGTGGAGACCAACCTTTGACCCACTTGCGATCACAGCGGTGGGGCTTGTTGCGGCCAATGAACGCCGCTTGCTGGGGGCCGGCAACTTCCCACCCTTGCACATCGTAAATGGAGCCTTCCAAGCGTTCTTGGACATATTCACGCAACCGTGGATTCGTTACCAGCTTGGATGGTTTGGGGCGTT
This sequence comes from Comamonas sp. GCA5, assembly GCF_036541385.1. Taxonomy (NCBI): domain Bacteria; kingdom Pseudomonadati; phylum Pseudomonadota; class Betaproteobacteria; order Burkholderiales; family Comamonadaceae; genus Comamonas; species Comamonas sp. GCA5. The sequence continues at coordinate 762 of NZ_JAZHFR010000186.1, forward strand.
TGGCCACAAGTTCTGCTTTCCACTGCGCAACGGATGCTCGATATTCCAACTTGCCCCCGCGAGTCGCCGCATTGCGTGTCAGCTCCCTCGATACAGTAGAAGGACTTCGGCCAATTCGACGAGCAATCTCCCGCACGCCAATATCCTGCGCACGAAGTAATCCGATCTCTTCTCGTTGGTCAAACGACAGATACCTGTTGGATACAGGCTTGGACATAAACAATGGCATGCCGCCACGATGCCTGAACCAACGAGCCCCAACCGCCTGTGATGCACCAACAGCTTCGGCTGCTTTCTCACTGGTGATGCCCTTGGCGATCTGAAGCCAGAACTGACGCTCGATCTCTCGTCGATGTGACGGAGCACCAGGAGATCGCATGGCGTCTCTGCCAGTAAATTGCTTCATCCATCCTGCGGGACGTCCCATAAACACCTCCTGATTAAAGGTGTTGCGACGACCGGTTGAATCCACCCAATAC
>NZ_JAZHFR010000188.1:0-1216 GCF_036541385.1 Comamonas sp. GCA5
TGTATTGACCCAGCGGTTTCTGCACAGGTCAGGCTGCTAAAGCATAAGCCTCAGCGGGGGTCTTCATGCCCAGCGCCTGATGAGGGCGCCGGTGGTTATAAAAGCCGATCCAATCTGCGATCACACGACTGGCGTGCTGCAGTGTCTCGAAGCGGTGGCGGTGCACGCATTGGTCTTTGAGCGTTCTGATCACGCGCTCGACCATGCCGTTTTGCTCCGGGCTGTACGGGGTGATGAACTCCTGCTGCAGGCCATAGCTTTTGACCAAGGCCGTGTAGCTGCGGCTGGTGAACACCAGACCGTTGTCTGACCTCAACAGGAACGGGTGCCGGACCTTGCCCAGACAGCCGTACCTGGCAATCAACGCCTGCTCCAGCGCCGCTTCAGCGGTCTTGGATCGGCCACTTCGGCTGAGGTGCCAGCCCAGCAGCTCGCGGCTGTAGCAGTCGATCACCAGGGCCAGCGAAGCCCAGCCATCACGCCCTGTCCACACGCGGCACAGATCGGTGGCCCAGCGCTCATCTGGCGCCTTGGCCACAGAAGGCAATGCCTGGATGCGAGGCCTGAAGCCCACCGGGCGCTTGCGCACCTGCCAGCCCTTGAGTTGGAAGACCCGCTGCACGGTGTTCTTGTTGAAGCCAAGCAGGTGCGCCACGGTGCGATAGCCGAACGACGGGTTCTCTTCGATCATGGCCTTGATGGGCTTGACGAAGTGTTCCTGAACCTTCGGTGGTGCCTTGGTGCTGCGGTAGTACACCGTGCGCCGGGGCATCTCGAACCAATGGCACAGCTTGACCAGGCTGACTTTGAATCCGTCTTGGGCCAGTCCCTGCTGAAGGCTGAGGATCATTTCTCGTCCTCGTTGCCCAGCAGGGACGCCAGCTTTTTTCTGGCACGCAGCTCCAACATGGCTTCGCCATAGGCCTGCTGAAGTTCGCGCAGTTGCTTCTCGTACTGCTCTTTGACTTCCAAGGGCTTGGTGCGCAGGGCGTTCTCCATGCCACGCTTGCCTTCATCGACCCATTGCTCAACCTCCGAGGGGTTGAGGTCGAAGGCCCGGCTGGCCTCCGAGATCGTGGTCTTGCCCTGGATTATGTCCAGGACAAGGGCTGTCTTACGCTTGGCTGTCCAGCGCTTGATGTCGTCTTCCATCAGGGTGCTCATCGTCGTTTCCTTCAACGTTAACACCTGAGCAGGAATTCACTGGGTCAATACA
>NZ_JAZHFR010000189.1:0-1208 GCF_036541385.1 Comamonas sp. GCA5
CAGCGGGCGGCCGCGCCGGCACGGTCAGCACCGTGTCCACCCCGGCCACCGCCAGGGCATGGGCGATCTGGGCGGGCGTGAAGAAGGCGGGCAGCGGCACGTGCACCACCGCCGCATCCCGGGCGGCGGCATCGGCCACCACCCAGGCGGGGCCGTTGTCCAGCAAGCTGGCCAGCACCCGGGTGCCCAGGTGGCTGAACTGCCGGGCCATGTCGGCGCGCAGGTGGTCCAGCTCGGCGAAGGTCCAGCGCTGGCGGCCGTTGTCCAGCGCCACGGCGCCGGCGTGGTAGGGGGGCGGCATGCGGCTCATGTCGCCTCCCGGGTCATGGCGCGCACGCGGCGGGCCAGGAACTGGCGCAGTGAACGGCGCAGGTGGATGGCCAGCACCACCGGGGTGTGCTGGTAGTAGCTGCCCCAGTACTGCGCCTGGTCCCCCAGGGCATCGGGGTGTGCCGGGCCCAGCACCAGGGGCACCAGCCCCAGGCGCACCAGCATCAGCTGCAGCTCCTGCGTGACGGTGCCCACCACCCAGTCGAAGCCTTCGTGCAGCAAAAATGGGCCGAGCAACTGGACCAGGCGCCGGCCCTCGCCGCGGCGCGGGGCGGCCAGGTGGCCGACTTCCACGATTTGGGCGCGTGCCACGGGGCGGCCGGCCTGCGCGGCGATCAACTGCTCCACCGGGGCTTCGAGGTAGCTTTCCAGAAACAGCGGGCCATCGGCCGCGCGGCGGTAGCCGGCGGCGGCCAGCACCTGCCCGCCCTCGCGCAGGGCCAGCAGCACCGGGGCGAAGGCCGGAACCAGGGCGCCATAGCGCTGCGCGTAGGTCTGGCGGATGCACCGCTCGACCTCGGCGCGCTGCGGATCGCAGGGCGTGTGGGCCGTCAGGCGGCCCGCGACGGGGAAGGCGGAAGGCGGCTGCGGCAAGGCCGCAGGCGTGAGCGAGGAAGGTCCGAGCATAGGGGGAAACCGCCGGGGCGGCCCACGGAGAAGCGATGGGCGCCATGCTCGGCCCCGGCCCTTAACGCCAAATTAAGAGCATGCCTGGGGGGTATTCCACGCGCACCGCCCAGCGGACAGGGCGGGGGTGCGCTCACGACGCTGCCGAAGGCGGGGTCGTTGCGCTGGGCGCCAGCAGGCCCAGGCGCTTGGCCAGGCGCTGCAGGTTGGCGCGGTCCATCTGCAGCGCACGCGCAGCGGGCGCCAGCGTG
>NZ_JAZHFR010000018.1:0-53539 GCF_036541385.1 Comamonas sp. GCA5
TGGCACGCATCAGTCGCTCCACAGTACAACGTGCCACCGGGATGCCCTCGCGGTTCATCTGCAGCCAGACCTTATCGGCCCCGTAGACCTGCCAGTTGGCATGCCACACGCGCTGGATGTCCGCCTTCAAGCACTCGTCACGCTGGGCGCGTTGACTGCGCAGTTGCGGGTTACGTTGCCGGGCTGCGTGGCGCCAGTAACACGATGGGGCCATCTGCAGCACCCGGCAGATGGGCTCGACCCCGTAGTCGTCACGGTGGCGGTCGATGTAGTTCTTCAAGACTTCAATCGGCGGTCGAGCTGCGCCTGCGCAAAAAACGCGCTGGCCGTCTTCAGGATGTCGTTGGCCCGGCGCAGCTCCTTGACCTCACGTTCCAGCTCCTTGATGCGCTGGGCTTCTGACGTGGTGGTACCGGCACGCTGGCCGCTGTCGACCTCGGCCTTCTTGACCCAATCGTTCAAGGTCTGCGGCACGCAGCCAATCTTGGGGGCTATTGATTCAATGGCGGCCCACAGCGAAGGGTAGTCGGCTCGGTGCTCCTGCACCATGCGTACGGCACGCTCGCGGACCTCGGGTGAGAACTTGTTTGACTTGGTCATAGCTCCATCTTCTCAAGTGTTGGAGCCTCCTCAAAACCCGGGGCGGTTCAGCGGGGTTTACAGAGAGACCACCGCCCGGAAGGCACTGATAGACACCGCAGGTCTAGCAAAATCAACCGTCAGTCCCACGCATGGTACAAAGTGCTGCAGTTTATCTACCATGCAAGCATGCACCTTTCTTCGTATTTTTCAGGTCAGCCCCTCTTCCTACGAAGGCAAGCCCATGGCTTCACCTTGATCGAGCTGTTGACCGTGATTGCCGTACTGGCCGTGCTTACCTCAGTTGCAGCACCCAGTTTTACACCCATGATTCAGCGATGGAATGTCAAATCGACTACTGAAAGCATGGTGAGCACATTGTATTTAGCCCGCACAGAAGCCATAAAACGCGGCGGTGGTGTCACCATAAAGAAGACCCCAAATAATACCGATGGCTGTACAGCCGCCAGCACCAACGAAGACTGGGGATGCGGCTGGAGCATTTTTTATGCCGACTCGTCGGGAAAATCAATTAGCATAAAAAATATCCCCGCGCCAAAGGGGATAGAAGTAACAGTAAAAAGCAGTAGTGGAACTATCTCCTTAGATCGCTGGGGCAAGATGAGCGGAATTAACGCAAAAGGCATATACATACTTCCTGCAGGTGGGAACTTAAATCCACCCGCTCAAGGCATATGCACAAGTTCCGGGGGAAGAATTCGAGTAATCGGGGACCCTCCATGCGCCTAAATAAACAAAATGGCTTCACCTTACTTGAGTCATTAATAGCAATCCTATTAACGGCGCTTGGAATATTAGGCATATTAGGTGTTCAGATGCGCACGCTCTCTAATACTCAAGACACCATGCGAAGAACCCAAAGCATTCGCTTGGTCAATGATTTAAGTGAAAGAATAAGGAACCAAACCAGCGGCATCGCCAATTCCAGCCAATACACAACCACCTGGACAGACCTTACTCAATCAATTACAGCGCCATCGGTGGACTGCTCCTCGAGTGGGGCCTCTTGCACAGCTACACAACTCGCTCTTTACGACAAATATATTTGGCTAAACTCCGCAAAGAACGCACTCCCGCTGGGGAAAGCAAGGATTTTCGCCACCGCCGATGGGAAGTCTCTCGGAGTGATGCTTGCCTGGCGCTCCAATGAAGATGCTGCTGGGGTTTCTTCATCAACCAGTGCCACGGACTCGACCGGCACAGCCGTTCAATGCCCAAAGATCGACGCCAATAACTCGCAGAGCCCTTATATGAGTTGCCATCTGCAATATATCAGCCTTGATGAACGCTGCCAGAGCGTTGGCTCTACAGCCTACTGCTCACAATAGTCACCAATATTGATATGCATAAAGATCCTCATTTCTTTAGGACCTCCAATCGCCTGCAACAGCAAGGCGTGACTCTTATTGAGTTGATGGTAGGTATTGCAATTGGACTTCTAACTGTCGCAGTTGCAATTGGCGCATTGCTGGCTTCAAAAAATGCAAGCATATCCACCAGCGACAGCACAACAATGCAGCAGCAAGCGGCTTATGCATTTCGTGTGATTGGACAACAGATTCGACAAGCAGGCAGTCTCTCCTTGGAGCCATCCACCAGCTATCTGGAATCCGCATATTTTCGCAATAACCTAGCTATAGCAAGCTATCCGCCTATCTCAGGGAAGGACAACCCCGGAAGCAATGAATACAAATTGACTGTCACTTATCAAAATGCTCCGATTGATAAAATTTATCCACTTGCAGCAGACGGAACTGCAAGCACAGGCTCGCTACTGAGGAATTGTTTGGGAGAAAATCCATCCAACTCTCCTCCAGAGGCTCTTCAAAGCGCATTCAAACTGGACAGCAATATTCTTTATTGCGCCGGAACAAGCTCCAAACAACCCATTATTGGAGGCTCTCAGGCGAGCGATATAAAGGTCAAGGATTTCATTGTTCGTTATGTGAGCCAGCAAGGCTATACCAATCCGACATTTTCTTACTCCAACGCATCTGCATTCACTGACAACGCGGCCTGGTCAAAAGTTCAGTCGGTAGAGGTATGTATTGAATTGGAGGGATCTGCCAACATTGACACTGTTGGCAGCAACTATATTAACTGCAGCAATCAAACGGTAACCCGTGGAAATCGCTTACGCATGGTATTCAGAAACACTTTCCGTTCTCGTAGCCATGCCTGGCCAACAAGCAGCTAAATATGAAGACACCAAATAAAAAATTGCAACAGGGAGCCGCTCTCTATATTGTTGTAATTTTTATCCTACTATCCATGCTCGTTGCTCTATGGGCTTCTCGTTCAGCAATTTTCAATGAATTGGTAGCTGGCAATGATGCTGATTACCAAAGAGCCATGGAATCCGCACAAGCCATGGTTCAGGATGCTCAGGATGATATATATCGGCATCTTTACGACAGCACAAAAACCTCATTAAGAACGGGTAGCACCCAGCAGTTACCTGGAAGCCAAGATGTTTTTTTTGGACCTTGGAGTGACAGCCTTGCGGCTCGAACCAATCAATGCAAGGATGCCATTTGCTTGAGGCGAACCATCGCAGAGGATTTCTGGAATGACCCCAGCACCCTGCAAGCCATGCTTAGCCTAGGGGCGAGATATGGCCAATTTTCAGGAGCCAACCAAAGCGGCTCAGAAACGATTACGCCTCCCAATCCAATTTTGGCATTGACCGACGCCAATAAGGGCGCTTGGTATTGGATAGAGCCAATGCCATATGGGACACCTGGATTAAGTCCCAGCGGGAATATCGGAAAAATAGTGCAAGGCACAGCAACACCAGCGACAAACGCAGAAATGATTTTCAGAATTACAGCCCTAGCCTTTGGCATCAAGGGATCGAGCAGCAGCACTGATTTCAGCGATCATTCCCCTACCATGGCTGTAATCCAGACAGTCATCTCCATGCCTACGATTACAGGTGAATAATATGAAAAGAAAAATAATTATCAAGAAACTCGCCTATTCTTTGGCAGTTGCAGGTCTTGCCACACATATTTACACAAATGCAGCGCCACTCAATTTTGCAACCTACCCAGCAGGCAGCGCAAGCATAGAACCGGCACCCAATGTCATTATTTCGGTTGACGACTCTGGAAGTATGGGCGCTTCTGGCATTAGTGCACTCAAAACTGCATTAAAGGATACATTTGCAGCAAGCAATATTCCAGATAAAAGACTCCGTATTGCATGGCAATCCATGAATCGATGCAATGGCATCCCTAGCAACAGCACATCTTGTGGCAGCAGAAATTCCATGAAAATCTTGGAGGGAACACATCGCAGCAATTTCTTGACTTGGGTGGATACGCTTACTGCAAATGGTGGAACTCCATCTCATCAGATGGTAAGAAATGCCGGAGATTATTTAAAAAATACACCGCTGAATCGTGATTCTCCGTGGGCAGAAGTACCCGGAACCCGGTTGGGCAATGTCCTCTCTTGCCGGAAATCCTTCCATATTTTCATGACGGATGGTGGCTGGAATAGCTCCACCAGCAGAACGACTACACATATTGATGGAGACAGAGACCTGACGGGCTACAAGACAATATCCCCGGGCAATATTGACGGAACAAATGCAACATTTGCAGATAAAAAATCGTACGTAGCAAGCTCCACTCAAACAAAAATATACTCAGACTTGTGGGGATCATGCTCCGGTAGTACCAGTTGCTCAACAGATGGAATAAATACTTTATCCGATCTTTCATTTTATTATTGGGCAACCGATCTGAGAGACGATATACCTAATCAAGTCAAACCAATCATTAAAAAAAGTGGCTCAGAAATATTCAAGAATTCCAGAAATCAGAACATTGAAATTGAAGAGTATTGGAATCCAAAGAATAATCCAGCAACATGGCAAAGCTTAACGACATATACTATTGGATTTGCTGATGCAGCAACCTGGACAGGCACCCCGACCTGGGGAGGAGACACCTACTCTGGCGACTACAGCAAATTGATTACGGGAGATTTATCTTGGCCAAGCCCACTTTGCAAAGACGATAACACTTCTTCCAACAACGGGAAATTTCCTTGTGATGGTACTACCGGCTACAATGCAAACGAGAATAATAGAAAAAAAGAACTATGGCATATGGCCATTAATGGGCGCGGCAAGTTCATTCCCGCCACAAGCAGTGATGATTTAAAAAATGCGTTCAAAGATATTGTTAGCAACATTATTGAAGACACGTCACAACCCCTAACGGGCTATGCAAGCTCATCGAGCTCCATCAGCACGCAGGATGCCAAGCTCTATACAGCAACCTACGACGCAAATGGATGGAAGGGAGCTATTTATTCCCAGATTGCGGCAACGGATACGGGAGTCCTTTCCGCAAACTCAGCTTGGGGAAACAATATAAACAACCGCCTACCTACCACGGCGGACAAGCTTGATGCCCGCACAGGTCAGATAGCAAGTAGATTGGTATTGACAACCAATGGCAGTAGCGGCATCAGCTTTAACTACGCAAACCTGTCGAATGCACAGAAATCCAGCTTGACCACGTCTCTGGGAACCAATGCGACAACCGCAGACAAAACAAGTCTGGGAACAGCCATAGCGGATTTCATACGTGGAGATATCACCAACAATGGTGGGACTGTTCAGAATTTCAATTTCAGGACACGTAACTCCATTCAAGGCGACATCGTCAACTCGGCTATATGGTATACGGGTTCTCCAAGTCAAGGCTACAATCAATCGGGATACTCCGCATTTGCAGCTCGCTATAAAACACGGATACCCATGCTTTATGTCGGTGGAAATGACGGAATGCTGCACGGATTTTCCGCAATAGATGGTCAAGAGAAGATTTCTTATATCCCAGAAGGAATAATATCCAGACTTCCGCAGCTCGCCAACAGCTCTTATACACACCAATATTATGTAGATGGCTCCGCATTTACCGGTGACATTGTCGTCAATTCCACGAGTTCGGATTTGGCTGATCGATGGCGCACCATGCTTGTTGGAAGCCTTGGCGCAGGCGGAAAAGGCTATTTTGTTCTCGATGTAACCCAGCCCGGCTCCACCGTCAACAATGGATATGCCAGTAACTTCTCAACAGCAAATGCGGGAAGTATCGTTATCCTGGATAAAACTGCGACAACGGATGCAGATATTGGATATATTTTCAGCACCCCTGTCGTGAGTGATTACAACGCTCAGATTTCGACGCAAATTGTCAAAATGAACAATGACCGATGGGCTGTTGTCATGGGCAATGGAATTAATAGCACCAATGAACGCCCTGTTCTACTGGTTCAGTATCTTGACGGACAAAAGGAACTGGTAAAAATCACCGCAGCATCATCAGGAACCAATGCCAGCAGCAATGGCCTATCCGCTCCTCGTCTGGTTGACTTAAATGGCGACGGTACGCCTGACATCATTTACGCAGGAGATCTTAGAGGAAATCTTTGGAAATTTGATCTTTCTAGTTCAAATCCGCAGAACTGGGGGATTGCATTTTCAGGTCAGCCACTTTTTACGGCGAGCCATACAGCCAATAACGCGACAACCTTACAACCTATCACTACAGCACCACTGGTTAGAGTCAGTGAAAGCACGGCAGGGCTAATGGTCGCCTTTGGCACCGGAATAAATGTGACCGAAGGAGATAGAACAGACACATCTGTCCAAAGCTTCTATTCTGTAGTTGACAATACACTGTATAAGCTATGCGCGGCCGATCAAACATCATGCACGGTCGGAAAGGTAATTATCGATACAAATGCAGCAACCCCTACTGTAGTAGTAAAGTCAAATCTGGTTGCACGAACATTCTCAAATACCGCAACAGCAGGCACTGGAAATAGCCAAGGTCAGAATTTCTGGGGTATGGGAGCTCAATCCGAGCTCAATTATCAGAACAGCAAGGGTTGGTATTTTAATTTCCCAGAAACTGGTGAGCGAGTTCTTAGGAATCCAAAATTTTATTCGGCAACAAGCAACATCATAGATATTCTTTCAGATGTACCAGCCTCCGGCGGGAATGTAGAAGGGGAAACATGCGAGCCAACCTCCACTCCAGCCAAAGCATGGCGCAGTCTTTTAGGCATCGAATTCGGGCTTAAGCCGACTCAGCAACTTCTGGATACAAATGGAGATGGTCTTTATAATAGCGCTGATGGCGGAACGAATAGAACCACTTCATCTCCAAGAGAAATATCTTTGAGCACCCGGGCAGGGAAAATTAATATTGGCACTCAGCAAACCACCAATACCGGAAAGCTCATCAACCCAGTGACCTCTCTGAACTGGCGACAGCTTCAATAAGGAATCGCTCAATGAACCGGATGGAAAAACAAAAGGGCTTCACTCTCATCGAATTAATGATTACGGTTGCCGTCATAGGAATTCTGGCTGCGATTGCTTACCCCAGCTACGCAGAGTACACGCGACGGGGATTTAGAAATGAAGCCAAAGCCGGCTTGCAGCAAGCGGCCTTATGGATGGAGCGCGCAGCAACTGCCAACGGCGTCTACCCGATCACCGGTGACAGCACACAGAAGACAGCCATGGACAATATGCTGGCCCAGTACAGTACAAGCAGGTATACCTTCAGCTTCGCAAGCTCCAGCGCATCGGCCTATGTCATCCAAGCAGCCCCTCAAGGTGGTCAAGCCGTTGACAAATGCAAGACTCTTACCTTGAACCAGGCAGGTGTTACAGGCGCCAACAGCAAGGTACAGGGAGACACGGGCTACAACACAGACTGCTGGGGCAAGTAACACGGAGCCCTCTGCATTACCATCCTGGGCAAGATGACAAACTCTGCCCACTTCATGCACAAAGCGCTTGAGCAGGCCGCTCAGGCGCTTTTTCTATCCAACCCCAACCCGCGTGTTGGCTGCGTTTTAGTCAATACCCAAGGCCAAGTCATCGGCCAGGGCTTCACCCAGCAAGCCGGCGGGCCGCATGCCGAGGTCATGGCGCTGCGCGACGCGGCGGCGCAAGGCCACAGCACCCAGGGGGCCACGGCCTATGTCACGCTGGAGCCCTGCTCCCACACCGGACGCACAGGCCCCTGCTGCAACGCGTTGATTGATGCCGGCATCGCCCAGGTGGTCGGCGCCATCACCGACCCCAACCCGCAGGTGGCTGGCCAAGGTTTTGCCAAGTTGCGGGCCGCCGGGGTGCAGGTCGAGGTGGACGCGGCCGCCGGCCTGGCTTCGCGCGAGCTGAACCTGGGCTTTTTCAGCCGCATGGTGCGGGGCACACCCTGGGTGCGCATGAAGGCGGCCACCTCGTTGGATGGCAGCACGGCCTTGCACAACGGCCGCAGCCAGTGGATCACCGGCCCCGATGCGCGTGCCGACGGACATGCCTGGCGGGCCCGGGCCTGCGCCATCCTGACGGGCATCGGCACCGTGCTACAAGACAACCCGCGCCTGAATGTGCGCGAGGTGGCCACGCCCCGCCAGCCCAAAGTGGTGGTGGTAGACAGCAAGCTGGACATGCCACTGGATGCTCATGTTTTAAAAGCAGCTAGTGGTTGCACCATCTACACTTCAAGCACTAACCCATCTAAAACTGAGGCTTTGCAGGCGCTGGGCGCTACTGTGATTGCACTGCCAAACGCACACGGCAAGGTCGATCTGGCCGCCATGCTGCGCGATCTGGGCGCCCGCGGCACCAACGAGTTGCATGTGGAAGCCGGCTTCAAGCTCAACGGCTCCCTGCTGCGCGAAGGCCTGGTCGATGAGCTGCTGCTCTACCTGGCCCCCCAGTTGCTGGGCACCGGCGGCATGGGGCTGGCCAACTTCGGCCCGCTGGACGAGCTGGCACAGGGTGTGCCGCTGCAGTGGCAGGACGTCAGCCGCATCGGCAACGACCTGCGCATCGTGGCCCGAGTGACCGGCCGCGACCAGTTTTAGGTCTGCGCCCCCCGTGCAAAACCTCTGGCGTCTGACAGGCCCGCGCCACCGCGCCGTCTTATAAATTCCTGCATGCCTTTTCTTCTGCCTGCACGCTTTGGCCGCGCCCGGCGGCGCCTGGCCCTGTACGGCCTGCTCTGCGCCAGCGCACTGGGCTTGACGGCCTGCGGCAGCCTGCCGCCCATGCCGCCACGCACGGCCAGCACGGCGTTGGCGGCCCCACAGGCCACCCCCCTAGGGCAGATGGTGCAGACCCAGCGCCAGACCGCCGGCACGCGCTACACCTCGGGCTTCACCCTGCTGGGCGGCGCCCAGGCGGCTTTCACCAGCCGCCTGGCCCTGGTGCAGGCAGCCACCCAGACCCTGGACCTGCAGTACTACGCCATCCACGCCGATGCCAGCACCGCCCGCCTGCTAGAGGCCCTGGTGCAGGCCGCACAGCGCGGGGTGCGCGTGCGCGTGCTGCTGGATGACTTCCATGGTGCCGGCAAGAACGCGCAGGTCATGCGCCTGGCGTTTGTGCCCGGCATCGAGATGCGCATGTTCAACCCGCTGACGGGGCCACGCGGCTCGACCATGCTGCGGGCGCTGTCGACGCTGACCGATTTCCAGCGCGCCCAGCAGCGCATGCACAACAAGCTGTTCATTGCCGACAACAGCATCGGCATCACCGGCGGTCGCAACCTGGGCGACGCCTACTTCGATGCCCTGGACAGCGACAACTTCATCGACCTGGATGTGATGGCGGCCGGCGACGCCGTGCGCCAGCTGTCCGCCAGCTTCGACCGTTACTGGAACGACGCCCGCGCCTACCCCGTCAGCGCGCTGGTGTCCGAGCGCGAACTGCTGCGCCTGCGCGAGCACGCCAGCGAGGACCAGGAACAGGCGCTGGTGCAGGCCGCCATCGCCACCAGCAAAACCGCCGAGCTGCAGCCCATGGATTTGCAGGCCGTGCCGTGGATCTGGGCACCTGCCCTGGTGCTGGCCGATGCCCCGGGGAAGATTCCGCCGCCGCCCGAGGACGCGCCACCAGACACCGGCAGCGCCGCCGCCGGCGACACGGCCACACCGCCGGCCGATGCCGAGGACAACCATGCCACCCAGTTGCTGCCGATCCGCCTGCCGCCCACGCAGGAGGCCGCGCCGCGCGGCCAGCCGACCTCACCCAACCGCCAGGCCCTGCGCCAGGTGCTGGCCCCAGTGGTCGGCCAGGACAATGTGGTCAGCGGCCTGCTGGCCCTGATCGACCAGGCCAGCAGCGACATCCTCATCGTCTCGCCCTACTTCGTGCCGGGCGACGACATGAAGCAGGCCTTCGCCCGCGCCCGCGCGCGGGGCATCCGGCTGCGCATCCTGACCAACTCACTGGCCTCCAACGATGCGCCGCTGGCCCATGCCGGCTATGCGCGCCACCGCCTGGCCTTGCTGCAGCAGGGGATAGAGTTGTATGAGTTGCGCAGCCTGCAGGACGGCCGCGTCGGCACCGGCACGCTGCGCGGCACGGCGGGCACGATCACCGGCTCGCAAGGCCAGTCGCGCGCCATGCTGCACTCCAAGATGCTGGTGCTGGACCACAAGCTGACCGTGGTCGGCTCCATGAACCTGGACATGCGCTCGCAGCTGCAGAACACCGAGATCGCACTGCTCATCGCCTCGCGCCAGCTGGCCCAGGAAGCCACGGCCAACATCGAGGCCACGCTGCAGGAAGCCGCCTGGCGGGTCGAGGACACGCCGCAAGGCATGGTGTGGCGCGCCCCGGCGGGCAGCGACTGGGGCGACCGCCGCAGCGAACCCGATGCCAGCCTGCCGCTGCGGCTGATGATCCAGCTGATCGGCCCGCTGGCGCCCGACCATCTGCTCTGAAAAGCGCAGCTGCCTGCGCAGGTCAGTGCTTCATTCCAGCACGTAATCGCCGTCAGGCATCCGGTCTTCGTACGCAGCAAGCTCTTGTTTGTGTAGCACGAAGGGCACGCCGCAGCGTGCGCACTCCTGCTCGATCCACGCCGTCACCAGGCTTTGCTGGGTGATCACACGCACGCACTGGAATGCCACCTCGGCCTCGGGGTAGCGGCGGCGCATCAGGTTCAGCCACTGCTTAAGCCGGCCGGCGCGCTGGTTGGGCGTCAGGTCGCGGCAGACCATCCACCAAAAGCGCTGGATGTGGGGCAGCAAATCCGCCCAGGCCACCACGGGCGGCAGCTCGGCCGGCAGCGCGGGGGCCTCCTGTGCACCCTGCGCCAGCGCCTGGCGCACCGCCAGGGCCAGACCCGGGTCGCCACGCTGCCGCGGCCCAGCATCAGGTCGCTGCAGCCGGACTGTGCACGGCAGCGCAGCGCGTCCTGCACGGTCCAGATCTCGCCATTGGCCACCACGGGCACGCGCACGGCGGCCGCAATCTCGGGGATCAGCTCCCAGTAGGCCGGCGGGCGGTAGCCCTCCACCTTGGTCCGGGCGTGCACCACCAGCTCGCAGGCGCCGTTTTCGGCCATGGCCAGCGCGCACTCGCGCATCAGGCTCTTGTCGTTGAAACCCAGGCGCATCTTGGCCGACACCGGCAGGTGCGCCGGCACGGCGCGGCGCACAGCGGCCACCAAGGTGGCGATCGCCTCGGGATCCTGCAGCATCGACGCCCCGCCGCCGTGGCGGTTCACGGTCTTGGCCGGGCAGCCGAAGTTCAGATCGATGCCCTCGGGATGCAGGCGCGCCAGCGCGGCCGCGTTCTCGGCCATGCTGACCGGGTCCGATCCCAGCAACTGGGCCCGCACCGGCACACCAGCCAGGGTGCGGCTGCCGTGCCGCAGCTCCGGCATATAGCGCAGAAACACCCGGTCCGGCAGCAACGAGCCGCTGACGCGGATGAACTCCGAGACGCAGCGGTCCACCCCGCCCACCCGGGTCAGCACATCGCGCAGCACAAAGTCCAGCAAACCCTCCATCGGGGCCAACAACAGTCTCATGGAATTTTCAGTGGCACCCACGGGTGCATTCAGATCAAAATCACGCTCCAGCGCTTGCCCAGCAAGCGCAGGCAGCTATCAATATGTGGAGGGCTTGTCGCCGTCCAGCCTGCCATTGTCGCAAGCCTGGGGCATTCCTGCCGCGGCTTCATCGTGCTGTCACACAGCTTGTGTGCAATCGACCGATGTCTCTGCAACGCACGCCCAAAGCCCTGCTGGAACTGGCCCCTGGCCAGCGCCACCTGAGCCTGCGCGAGCGTTCCCTGCTGCTGCTGGCCGAGGGCACGCCCCTGGCCCAGCTGCAGGCCATGTACCACGGCCAGGGGGCGGCGCTGGTGCAGCGCCTGCTGCAAGACGGTTACCTGCAGCAACCCAGCGCGGCACGGACCACGGCAGCGTCCGAGTCCCCCAGTACCACCGCCCCCACCAGCCTGGCCGGTGTGCGCATGCACCTGTTCGACCTGTGCGAACGCATGTTTGCCAACCGCCTGCACGACACCGCCCACCACCTGCGCCAGATGCTGCGCGAAGCCCGGGATGTGGACAGCATGCTGCACGCCCGCGATCAGCTGCTGCGCGCCGTGCACCTGCATGCCGGTGCCGAGCGGGCCGAAGCCCTGCGCCAGCAGTTGGCAGACATGCTGCCCGAGCGCAGCCTGGACACGCCCAACTGAAGCCGTCTCAGCCCGCCATCAACGCGCCTGCAGGCGCCACAGCGAGGTGACTTCCTGGGCGCGCGCAGCGTGCAGCGGGTCGCTCGCATCCTGCGCCTTGCCATGGCGCGGGCGCACGTCCAGCTTGCCCACCACCTGCAGGCCGGCAGCCTCGATCCAGTCCAGCAGCTCGGCACGGCTGCGCAGGCCCAGGTGTTCGGCCAGATCCGACAGGATCAGCCAGCCCTCGCCCTGCGGCAGCAGGTGCGCGCGCAGACCGGTCAGAAAGCCCCGCAGCATGGCGCTGTGCTCGTCGTACACGGCCTGCTCCAGCGTGGTCACGGCGCGGGCCGGCAGCCAGGGCGGGTTGCAGACGATCAGGCCGGCCTGCCCTTCGGGGAACAGGTCGCAGGCCTGCAACTGCACGCGCTGCGTCAGGCCCAGGCGCTGCAGATTCTCCTGGGCGCAGGCCAGGGCGCGTGGCGACAGGTCGGTGCCCACCACCTGGCGCACGCCGCGCTGCACCAGCAGCGCCGAGAGCACGCCCGTGCCCACCCCGATGTCGAAGGCCAGCGCCTGGCCCGCGGCCGGCAAAGGCGCCTGGGCGACCAGGTCCACATACTCCCCACGCACCGGCGAGAACACGCCATAGTGCGGATGGATGCGCGCCTGCGCCCCCAGCACCGGCATGGCCACGCCCTTCTTGCGCCACTCATAGGCGCCGACCACGCCCAGCAACTCGCGCAGCGCCACTGCCTGCACGCCGGCATCGCCACTGGGTGCGCCCCAGGCCTGGGTGCAGGCTTCGCGCCAGTCGGGCGCACGGCGCAGCTGCATGCCGTAATCGGGCTGCAGCGGCACCAGCAGGCTGTTCAGCACCCGGGCGCGCTGGCCCTGGGCCTGGCGGTGCAGGTGGAAGGCCTGGGCCGGGCTGACCGGCTCCGCGTCTGGGCGCGGCTTGCCCCGGCCTGAGGCCTTGCCGGCCGGCTTGCGCGCGGGCTTGTCCAGGCGGCGCTTGAGCGCATCCAGCAGGTGCCGCGCGTTCTGGAAGTCTCCCTGCCACAGCAGGGCCGTACCCTCGCACGCCAGGCGGTAGGCGGTATCGGCGGACAGGGTGTCGTCCGCCACCACCACGCGGCGTGGCGCGGGCAGGCCGCTTTCACTGCGCCAAGCAGCTTGGTGGTCAACGCCTTGGTGGTGCCAGTGCAGCATGGAAATTTCCTTGGTCAGGGTACAAAAAAATCGGCCCGCCGAAGCGGGCGTGGAGAGCGATCAGTTCAAGGGCCGTTTGAGGCGGACTTCCTCGATCTTGATGCCGGCAATCACCGCCGTCTTGGCGGTCGACATCTCGCGCTTGAAGCCTGCCATCTCATGGAAATGCAGGGCACGCTCGTTGCGCAAAGGGACCCAGGCGGTGACGTTGGTACAGCCTTCTTCGAGCAGGCCTTCGCGCGCAGCGTCCCACAGGGTCACGCCGACGCCCTTGTTCCAGTGCGAAGGGGCCGCGTAGATGGCCCAGATTTCGCCAGTGGTCTGGCGCGACTTCTCGTCACGGGAACGGTCAAAGCCAACAAAGCCTACGATCTTGTCGCCGTCGATGGCCACTTGCACTTGCGGCTCGCAGTACTCAATGGCCTCACGCCAGTAAGCTTGGCGCTTCTCGACGGAAGACATGGCTTTCAGTTGATCGTCAGGCACGATGCCACGGTAGGCTTCCAGCGCAGAAGCAGTGTGGATTTGTGCAATCGCCTTCGCATCGCGAAGGGTTGCAGGACGAACCTGGTAATTGGACATGGAAAAACCGGAAACGGGAACAGGTGTTGAAAACGAAAGTCGGCAATTGTCAGTGAAAACGGTTTTTCACCTCAGGCCTTTCGTTTGTAGCCATTTGCCCAAGTACGGCTGTATCCGGTTTCTTGCCCCTTCAAAAAGGATGTGCTAGGCCTGTCGCAGCGCAAGCCACGCCAGGCCATTCGGGGCGTTTTCAGAGTGGCAAGCGCTCAGTGCAAGCGCTTGAGGAGCGCCATGACACGCTCGAACTTGGCTCCATACGGGGGGTAGAGCCAAGCAGCAGGGCTCCATTTTGCTTGCAAAAAGACCCCCTTTTGGTGAGAAAAGCGTAAAAATCCATGCTCTCCGTGGTACGCCCCCCAGCCACTGGAGCCCACGCCGCCAAACGGCAGGTTGTCGTGCGCCACGTGCATCAGGGTGTCATTGACGGTCACGCCACCGCTGACCGTGCGGCGCAGCACGCTGTCGCGCTGCTGCACATCCTGCCCGAACCAGTACAGGGCCAGCGGCCGCTCCCCGGCGTTGATGGCCTTCACCACATCGTCCAGGTGGTCGTAGCTGATCACCGGCAGCAAGGGCCCGAAGATCTCCTCGCGCATGATGTCCATCTCGGAGTGCACGTTCCACACCAGGGCCGGCGTCATCTGGCGCTGCACCGCATCGCCCCACCCGGGTGCGGCCGACGCGGGGCTGGCACTGGCAGGACCGGCCTCCAGCCACTGCACATGTGCGCCCTCGCTTTCCGCCTGCTGGGCCAAGTTGCGCAAGCGGTTGAAATGCTTCTGGTTGATGATGGCGGCGTAGTCCGGGTTGCCGGCCAGGGCGGGAAACAGCTGGGCCACGGCCTTGCGGTAGGCCTGCTCGAAAGCCTGCTCGCGCCCGCGCGGCAGCAGCAGGTAGTCGGGGGCGATGCAGGTCTGCCCGGCGTTCAGCAACTTGCCGTGGGCAATGCGCACGGCGGCCTGTGCCAGATCGCAGTCGTTGCCGATGATGCAGGGGGACTTGCCACCCAGCTCCAGCGTGGTCGGCGTCAGGTGCTGGGCCGCGGCCATGGCCACCTTGCGGCCAACGGCGGTCGAACCGGTGAACACCAGGTGGTCGAAGGGCAGGCCGGCAAACTGGCTGGCCACCTGGGCATCGCCCTGGATGACGCAGAACTCCTCGGGGCTGAAGAACTGGCCGATCACGTGCGCCAACTGGGCCGAGGTGTGCGGTGTCAGTTCGCTGGGCTTGAGCATCACGCGGTTGCCGGCCGCCAGGGCCGCAATCGCTGGGCCCAGGGCCAGCTGCAAGGGATAGTTCCACGGCGAGATGATACCCACCACCCCCAGCGGCTGGCGCTCGATGCGCGCCGTGGCGGGCAACAGGTGCAAGGGGGTCCAGACGCGCTGCGTGCGCATCCAGCGCTTGAGCTGGCGCAGCGTCTGCTGCAGCATGGTGCGCAGCACCATGAGGTCGGCCATCTCGGTCAACTGGGGGGAGCGCACGCCAAAGTCGGCCTGCACCGCGGCCGCCAGGGTGGTGCCATGTTCGTGCAGCAGTTTCTGCAGGCGCAACAGGCGTTCTCGGCGCACCAGCTCGGGCACGTCCACGTGCTGGCGGCTGGCCTGGTATTGCAGCTCAAAGGCTTGCTGCCAGGGGGAAGGAAGGTGCATGCTGGCGTTGTCTCCGTCGCGTTCTCTCTCGTTGGGACCTTCCTGGGAAGGCCGGCTCAGCGCTCGTGGACTTCGCGGGGTTGCACGTCGCTCACATCACCGGCGACCTGGGACAGGATGCCGCCGCGCTTGCTGCCGGGCGTGGTGCTGAAGGGGGGCGCTGTTTCGGCGGCGGCCGCCGATTCCGCAGCCATGCCGCCAAAACCGCCGGCGCGCTGGTACATGCTGGTCCAGCTGCTGGCCGCGCGCATGGGCATGACCCAGGGCGTCACAGGCTGACCGGTAAGCTTGGCCCACAGGGCCCGCAGCCCCCACAGGGCCGCCAGCAGACAGCCCACGGTGAGCAGGCTCAGAAAGAACACGACACCGACCATGAGCAGGACGATGCGGACGGTCCACCGGGTGGCCCAGTTCAAAAAATCGTTCAAAGCAATCCCTTTCTCAATGCGGCCAGCCCCTTGCGGTGCTGGCCGTCCCGTATCAGGCGCCGCCGTCGGCGGCGACCAGACCGAAATTGAAGACTCCGGGGGCCTGGACAGGGTCCACCGAAACCTCGATCCGGCTCTTGGGCGGGAACTTGCCTTCCAGCAACAGGCGCGAGAGCGGGTTCTCGATGCGCTGCTGGATGGCCCGCTTCAGCGGACGTGCGCCAAAGACCGGATCAAACCCTACTTTAGCCAACTCTGCCAAAGCAGGCGCTGTCACGTGCATTTCCAGGTCCATCTTTTGCAGACGGCGCTGCAGCAACTGCAGCTGGATCTGGGCAATGGCCTCGATGTGCGCCGCATCCAGGCCGTGGAAGACCACGGTCTCATCGATGCGGTTGAGGAATTCGGGTCGGAAATGGGATTTAAGTTCCCCCCACACCGCGTCCTTGATGTCCTCGCTGTCCTCGCCGACCATGGCCTGGATCAGGTGCGAGCCGATGTTGCTGGTCATCACGATGACCGTGTTCTTGAAGTCCACGGTGCGGCCCTGGCCGTCCGTCAGGCGGCCATCGTCCAGCACCTGCAGCAGCACGTTGAACACGTCGGGGTGGGCCTTTTCGACCTCGTCCAGCAGCAGCACGCTGTAGGGCTTGCGGCGCACGGCCTCGGTCAGGTAACCGCCCTCTTCGTAGCCCACATAGCCGGGGGGCGCGCCAATCAAGCGTGCCACGCTATGCTTTTCCATGAACTCGCTCATGTCGATGCGCACCAGGTGCTCTTCGCTGTCGAACATGAAACCGGCCAGCGCCTTGCACAGCTCGGTCTTGCCCACGCCCGTGGGGCCCAGGAACAGGAAGCTGCCCAGCGGCTTGTTGGGGTCGGACAGGCCCGAGCGCGAGCGGCGGATGGCGTTGGCCACGGCCGAGATCGCCTCGTCCTGGCCCACCACGCGCTCGTGCAGCTTGGCTTCCATGTGCAGCAGCTTGTCCTTTTCGCCCTGCATCATCTTGGACACGGGAATGCCCGTGGCGCGGCTGACCACCTCGGCGATCTCTTCGGCCCCGACCTGGGTGCGCAGCAGCTTGTGCTTGGGCGCCTCGCCATCGGCCTCGCTGGCCTGGGCTTCCTTGAGCTGCTTTTCCAGCGCGGGCAGCTTGCCGTACTGCAGCTCGGCCACCTTGTTGAAGTCGCCCTTGCGCTTCCACTCCTCGATCTGGGTGCGGATGGCGTCCACTTCCTTGCGGATCTGCTCGGAGCCCTGGGCGCTGGCCTTTTCGGCCTTCCAGATTTCCTCCAGGTCGGCGTACTCGCGCTCCAGCTCGATCAGCTCGTCCTCGATCAGCTGCAGGCGCTTTTGCGAGGCCTCGTCCTTTTCCTTCTTCATGGCCTCGCGCTCGATCTTCAGCTGGATCATGCGGCGCTCGAGCTTGTCCATGCTCTCGGGCTTGGAGTCGATCTCGATCTTGATCTTGGCCGCGGCCTCGTCGATCAGGTCGATGGCCTTGTCGGGCAGGAAGCGGTCGGTGATGTAGCGGTGGCTCAGCTCCGCTGCAGCAACGATAGCGGGGTCCGTAATGTCCACGCCGTGGTGTGCCTCATAACGCACTTGCAGACCGCGCAGGATGGCGATGGTGTCCTCCACCGAGGGCTCTTCCACCAGCACCTTCTGGAAGCGCCGCTCCAGCGCCGCGTCCTTCTCGATGTACTTGCGGTACTCGTCCAGCGTGGTCGCGCCGATGCAGTGCAGCTCGCCGCGCGCCAGCGCGGGCTTGAGCATGTTGCCGGCGTCCATGGCGCCTTCGGCCTTGCCGGCGCCGACCATGGTGTGGATTTCGTCGATGAACAGGATGATGCGGCCCTCGTCCTTGGCCACGTCATTGAGCACGGCCTTCAGCCGCTCCTCAAACTCGCCGCGGTACTTGGCACCGGCCAGCAGGCCGGCCATGTCCAGCACCAGCACGCGCTTGTCCTTGAGGGTTTCAGGCACTTCGCCCTCGACGATGCGCTGCGCCAGGCCTTCGACGATGGCGGTCTTGCCCACGCCGGGCTCACCGATCAGCACGGGGTTGTTCTTGCTGCGGCGCTGCAGCACCTGGATGGCGCGACGGATTTCGTCGTCGCGGCCGATCACCGGGTCCAGCTTGCCCATGCGGGCACGCTCGGTCAGGTCCAGGGTGTATTTCTTCAGCGCCTCGCGCTGGCTTTCGCCCTCGGCGCTGTCCATGGTCTGGCCGCCGCGCACGGCGCTGATGGCGGCCTCCATGGCCTTGCGGGTCAGACCATGCTCCTTCGCGATCTTGGCGGCCTTGGTGTCGCTGTCGGCCAGCGCCAGCACAAACAGTTCGCTGGCGATGAACTGGTCACCGCGCTTGATGGCTTCCTTTTCCGTGGCCTGCATCAGCTTGCCCAGCTCGGAGCCGATGGTGACCTGGTCGTGGCCCTGGACCTCGGGCAACTGCTTGACGGCGTTTTCCACGGCCGTGGACATGGCCGCCACATTGGCGCCGGCGCGCTGCAGCAGGGCCTTGGGGCCGTCGTTCTGGCGCAGCATGGCGGCCAGCAGGTGCAGGGGGTCGATGTAGGCGTGGTCGTTGCCCAGGGCCAGGGTCTGGGCGTCGGCCAGGGCTTCCTGGAATTTGGTGGTGAGCTTGTCGATGCGCATGGGTGGCTTCCTTCAACAGCAAAACAATAACTGCTTCACAGCTAAGGGCTTGGCCAGGGTTTTCAAGGGGCTGCCTGGCCTGAAAAGGCCCCATCCATCCGGCCAGGGGCCGGCCTGCGGTGCCGGCTTGTGCCGCAAAGTTCCTTGCAATCTTTTGAATCTTGTCATCAAGCGCATTGAATGCTGTGTCAGAGGGCGCCTTCTAGACTGCCTGCTTTTGCCCCCTTTGTTGCGCACCATGCCCTCCTCCCCCACCCACCGCTACACCACCACCGCGATTGCCCTGCACTGGGTGCTGGCCGCCGCCCTGCTGGGTCTGCTGGTGTTCGGCTGGTACATGGTGGGGCTGCCGTTCTCGCCCGCCAAGCTCAAGTACTACAACTGGCACAAGTGGGCCGGCGTGACCATCCTGCTGCTGAGCGTGCTGCGCCTGGTCTGGCGCCTGGCCCACCGCCCACCGGCCCTGCCCGCGCGCATGGCCGCCGCCATGCCGCGCTGGCAGCACCTGGCCCACCATGGCGTGCACCACCTGCTGTACGCGCTGTTCTTCGCCGTGCCGCTGATCGGCTGGGCCTACAGCTCGGCGGCGGGCTTTCCCATCGTCTGGTTCGGCCTGTGGCAGCTGCCCGACTTCGTGCCCGCCAGCCCGGCCCTGGCCGAAGCCATCAAGCCCTGGCACGAACTGAGCGCGTACGCCCTGCTGGCCCTGGCGGCCCTGCACATCGCCGCCGCGCTCAAGCACCAGGTGATCGACCGCGACGGGCTGCTGCGCCGCATGTGGCCCGGCAGCGCGCGCTGACCCCCTTCCATCCCATTGTTTGCGAATGCCACAAGGATTGACCATGACTTTCACCTTCCCACTGCGTGCCACCGTGCTGGCCAGCGCCGCCCTGCTGGCCACCGCCGCCATGGCGCAGCAGGCCCTGGTGCCTGCGCAAAGCAGCATCCAGTTCAGCGCCAAGCAGCTCGGCGTGCCCGTCAGCGGCCACTTCAAGCAGTTCAGCGCGCAGGTGCAGTTCGACACCGCCAAGCCCGAGACCAGCAAGATCCACTTCACCGTGGACACCGGCAGCGCCACCATGGGCTCCAAGGAGACCGACAGCAACCTGTTCAGCGCCGACTGGTTCAACATCGCCAAGTTCCCCAAGGCCACGTTCGACTCCAGCGCCGTCAAGGCCCTGGGTGGCGGCAAGTACCAGATCGACGGCACGCTGACCATCAAGGGCCAGGCGCATAAGGTCTCCGTGCCCGTGCAGCTGGCGCAATCGGGCACCACCACCACGGCGTCCGGCACCCTGCCGCTCAAGCGCCTGAGCTTCAAGATCGGCGATGGCGACTGGGCCGACACCGCCATGGTGGCCGACGAGGTGAACGTGCAGTTCAAGCTGGCCCTGACCGGCGTGGGCAAGCTCTAAGCCCTGTTTTGGAAGCAGCTGGCGCGCGCTGCACTTGGGTTTCCGATGCTTTACGGCTTGAAACCTAATGAATGCGCGCGCAGGCAGCTCTCTTTTTTATCTGTGTTCTTTGTTCCCGCTTTTCACCAAGGAGATTCCACCATGCGCTCGACCCTGATTGCCCTGGCTGCCACCGGCCTGCTGGCCACCGCCGCCCACGCGGCCCCTGCGGCCTACGCCATCGACCCCACCCACACCTTCGCGACCTTCGAGATCGACCACTTCGGCGCCTCGACCAACCGCGTGCGCTTTGACAAGAAGAGCGGCACCGTGCAGTTCGACAAGGCCGGCAAGAGCGGCAAGGTGGAAGTGGCGCTGGACATGAACTCCGTGAACTCCGGCACCGCCGCCTTCGACAAGCACCTCAAGAGCGCGGAAATCTTCAACGCCGAGAAGTTCCCCGAAGCCAAGTTCGTTTCCGACAAGTTCGTTTTCGACGGCGACAAGCTCAAGGAAGTGACCGGCCAGCTGACCCTGAACGGCCAGACCCACCCCATCACCATCAAGTCCAACAAGTTCACCTGCTACGACAGCCCCATGCTCAAGCGCGAAGTCTGCGGCGGCGACTTCGAGGCCACCATCGACCGCACCCAGTGGGGCGTGAACTACGGCGTGGACTGGGGCTTCCCCAAGAACGTGCGCCTGGTGCTGCAGATGGAAGCCGTCAAGCAGTAAGCGCGACACAGAATGCGGGAAGGTGGCCTTGCGGCCACGCTTCCTCGCACAGCCAAAAACGGGCCCCTGGGCCCGTTTTTTCATGCCCACGCGGTGCAAAGGGGCGCGCGCTTCACAGCGGCGGGTGGTGCTCGGCCAGCAGCTGCAGCATGGCGGCGTTGAACAACGGCAGGTCGTCCAGCGTGCGGCTGGTGACCAGTTGGCGGTCGGCCACCACCACCGGGCTGTCCTCATAGCTGGCACCCGCATGCTGCAGGTCATCCGCAATCTGCGCCACGCCGGTCATGGCGCGGCCGCGCACCACGCCGGCGCTGACCAGCTGCAGCGGGCCGTGGCAGATGGCGAAGATCGGCAGCCTGCGCGCATCGCAGTCGCGCACGAACTGCAGCACCCGCGGGTCGCGGCGCAGCACGCCGGGCGAACGTCCGCCGGGGATCAGCAGGCCCGCATAGTCGGCAGCCCGCGCCTGCTCGATGCCCAGATCGATGCGCAGCGGCAGTTGCTCCGCGCGGCTCTTGACGATGCGCCCTGGCTCCACATCGATGTTGAAGATGGCATAGCCTGCGGCCCGCAGGGCGTCCACGGGCGAGAGGTATTCGCTGTCCTCAAACCCCTCGGTGACCAGCACCGCAATCGACCGACTCATGGCAGCCCTCCTTGGCCCAGGTGGATCCTGCCGGCCATGGTTGCCCGCCACGCGGCCGGCGTCTGTCGGCCAGGGCGGCGCCCCGCTGTCGCCCGGGCCTGACGCCGTCGTGCGTCGTGCGGTGTGCGTTGGGGGCATTGCAGCACCGCCGACCAGCGGGGAGAGGCCCGTCGCACCCGGGCCTGCGCCGGCGCAGGGCGTCAGTGGGCGGGGGTCTCGGCCCAGCGGGCCAGGGCCTGTTCGTCGCTGACGCGTGCATCCACCCAGCGTGCGCCTTCGGGGGTCTGCTCTTTTTTCCAGAACGGGGCCTCGGACTTCAGGTAGTCCATGATGAACTCGCAGGCCTGAAAGCTCATGCCGCGGTGGGCCGAGGTGACGGCCACCAGCACGATCTGGTCCAGGGGCTGCAGCGGGCCGATGCGGTGGATCACGCGCGCGCCAAAGATGCCGAAGCGCGCCACGGCGCGGTCGATGATGGCCTCGATGCACTTTTCCGTCATGCCGGGGTAGTGCTCCAGCTCCATGGCCGAGACACTGGCGCCCTCGTTGCGGTCGCGCACCGTGCCGACGAAGCTGCACACCGCCCCCACGCGCGCATCGCCCGCGCGCAGCGCGGCCAGCTCGGCGGAAACATCAAAATCTTGGTGCTGGATCAAAACACGGGGTGCAGTCATGGCGCAGATTGTGGCGTAGGTCGCGCAGCACATGCCCACATGCCAGCGAAACCCTGCCCAGCCACGGTAGCATTGCGGCCCCGCGGCTTTTCGCCACCCTCTTTTTTGTCTTTCGCATGGCCACCCCAACCATCGACACGCCGGAGTACATGCTGTACCCCTCGCCCCGCAACGAACACCGTGTGGTGTTCGAGCACCAGTGCTTCGTGCCCCACCCCTACGCCATCATCCACCTGCCGGACTACGACTTCGAAGGCCGGGCCACGCTGTTCTCGGCCCAGCGCAAGCAGGACGGCCGCATGGGCCAGCTGGTGACCTGTGAGCTGGAAATCGACATCGTGCGTTTCGAGCGCCTGTTTGACCCCGACTGAGCGCCCCCGATGGACGACACCAGCCAGATCCAGCCCCCGGCCAGCTTTGCCGACCTGTTCCGCAGCCGCGCCGGCGTGCTCAAGACGCCGATCGCCGAGGTCGTGGCGCGCTACGAGCTGTGCGAGGACCTGGCCTGCCACCTGGTGGAGCAGGCCCAGACCCTGTACCACAGCGGCAACTCCAGCGAGGAAGGCGTGCTGCTGGGCTTTCACAGCGCGCTGGCGGCCGAGGGCTCGGTCGTCACGGCCGTGGAGGCCGGCTGGGTGATCCAGCGCCTGGCCGAGCTGCTGGAGTGGAAGGCACCGCGGCTGCCCGATGGCACGGACTCTGCCTGAAAACCGCCTTCAGCCCAGCATCCACGAGCGCTGACTGCTCATAAAAAGCCGCCTCCAGGGGCGGCTTTTGCATACCGGTGCCGCACCGGCTCAGGCGGCCACGGCCGGGGCCTGCGCCTTGTCCAGCAGGAAGGCCATCAGCGTCTGCTGGGCCTTGGTCTGGTAGCGCGACGGCATGTGCAGCAGGTACAGGTTGGAGCGCAGGAAGGCCAGGTCGCGCTGCGGCACGGACAGCCGCAGCAGGTGGCCGGAGGCGATCTCATCGGCCACCATGTAGTCGGGCACCAGGCCGGCGCCCAGGCCCTGCAGGATGGCGTCGCGCAGGAAGAAGAAGTTGGCCGACATCAGCCGCGGGCGGATGTCCGCGCTCTGGCCGGCCAGCTTGAGCTTTTCGCCCGTCAGCTCCGAGGTGATCAGCGGCAGCTGCTTGAGCGCGGCCAGCGTCTGCACCGGACCGTAGTCCGCCACCAGCTGCGGCGCAGCGCAGGCCGCGTATTCCACCGTGCCCAGGTTGTGTGTCACCAGGTGGCTGGGCGCATCGCCCATGACGCGGATGGCGAAGTCCACCGCGCCCTTGACCAGGTCCTCGATGGCGTTGTCGAAGATCACCTCCAGCGTCACCTCCGGGTAGCGGCGCATGAACTCCATCAGCCATGCCGCCATGGTGTGCTGGCCGTAGCCGCTGGGCACGCTCAGGCGCACCGTGCCGCCCAGGCTGCGCCCCAGGTGCTGCAGCGACTCCTCGGCCGCCATCAGCTCATGGCGGATTTTCTTGCCGTGCGCATACAGCTGGCGCCCCAGCGCCGTGGGCTCCAGCTGGCGCGTGCTGCGCTTGAGCAGCTCGGCCCCCAGGCTTTTCTCGAAGTGGTTCAGCCGCTTGCTGACGTTGGCGCGGCTCATGCCCAGCTTCTGCGCCGCACGGCTGAGGTTGCCGCTGTCGATGATGTCCACCAGCAGGGCCAGGGCGTTCAGGTCCATTGTCAACTTTCAGTTTTCATATCTGTTGAATATTAATTGCAATTGTCAAAAATTAATACCAATCCGACAATGCAAGCACTGTGCGATGGCCGCCGCAGTTGCGACAGGCCACCCTGACGGAGACCCATACCCATGCCTGCATCCACCCACGCAGCCCCCCTCCCCCTGG
Source organism: Comamonas sp. GCA5 (assembly GCF_036541385.1). Classification (NCBI taxonomy): domain Bacteria; kingdom Pseudomonadati; phylum Pseudomonadota; class Betaproteobacteria; order Burkholderiales; family Comamonadaceae; genus Comamonas; species Comamonas sp. GCA5. The sequence goes on from NZ_JAZHFR010000018.1 coordinate 23,958, forward strand.
CGGGGGTCCGCGTCCTTGACCTGTCCCGCGTGCTGGCCGGCCCCATGTGCGCCATGGCCCTGGCCGACCTGGGCGCCGACGTCATCAAGGTCGAGCACCCGGCCCGCGGTGACGACACCCGCGACTGGGGCGTGCGCGTCGGCACGCGCAACACTTCCTACTTCAACAGCGCCAACCGCAACAAGCGCTCCATCACCCTGGACCTGCAAAGCCCGCAGGGCGCGCAGATCGCCAAGGACCTGGCGGCGCAGTGCGACGTGGTGATCCAGAACTTCAAGGTCGGCGGCGCCGAAAAGCTGGGCCTGGGCTACGAGCAGCTGCAGGCACTGAACCCGCGGCTGGTGTACTGCTCGATCTCGGGCTATGCCCGCTTCACGCCCGAGGCCCAGCGCCCCGGCTACGACCTGGTGGTGCAGGGCGAATCGGGCGTCATGGCCACCAATGGCGAATACGGTCAGGGCCCGCTGAAGTTCGGCGTGGCCGCCGTGGACATGTTCACGGGTATGTACTCCGCCCAGGCCATCCTGGCGGCCTTGTTCGCCCGCCAGCACAGCGGCCAGGGCCGCCATGTGCAGATGGCCCTGTACGACTGCGGGGTGATGATCACCTCCTACTACGGCATGGAAGCCCTGCTCAAGAACGGGGACCCGCCCAAGTTCGGCAATGCCCACCCGTCCATCGTGCCCTACGGCGTGTTCGAGGCCGCCGACGGCCCGCTGGTCATCACCGTGGGCAACAACGGCCAGTTCCAACGCTTTTGCCAGGACGTGATCCAGCGCCCCGACTGGGCGGCCGACGAGCGCTTTGCCACCAACACTGGCCGCTCGGCCCACCGCGAGCTGCTGCTGCCGCAGATCCGCCAGGCCCTGCAGGGCTTCGCGCGGGCCGAGCTGCTGGAGCGCCTGGTGCGCGCGCAGATTCCCTGCGGCGAGGTGCTGGGCATGCTGGACGCGCTGCAGTCCGAGCGCACCGCCCAGGCCGGCCTGCTGCACCGCTACGACGATGCCGAAGCCGGCACCCAGGCCGTGCTGGCCCCGCCCTATGCCATGGACGGCCAACGCCTGCCCGTGCGCCGCCCGCCCCCCCACTTGGGCGAGCACACCCACAGCGTGCTGCAGGAGCTGCTGCAGCTGGACACCGCGGCCCTGGCCGCATTGCAGGAAAACGGCGTCATCTGACGCCCGTGTTTGTACAACAAGGAGACATCGCATGAACCCCTCATCCATCCGCCGCCGCCAGTTGCTGGCCTGGAGTGCCGCCGCCCCGCTGCTGGGCTGGACCGGCTACAGCCAGGCCCAGGCCGCCTGGCCCAGCAAGATCATCAAGATGGTCGTGGCCTTCCCCGCGGGCGGCCCCACCGACACGGCGGCGCGCATCGTGGCGCAGAAGCTGAGCGAGCGCCTGGGCCAGCAGATCATCATCGAGAACAAGCCCGGCGCCTCCGGCTCCATCGGCACCGCCAGCTTCATCAAGAGCCCGGCCGACGGCTACAACCTGTCCATGTTCGGCATGCCGGCCCTGCTGGCGCCGCTGATGTACAAGAACAATGCCTACGACGTGACCAAGGACTTCGCGGCCGTCGCCACCGTCTACGACCTGCCCATGGCGATCGTGGTCAACCCCGCGGTGATTCCGGGCGTGGACGACCTGGCCGGCCTGATCCGTTTCATCAAGGAGAGCAAGGAGCCGCTCAACTTCACCAGCTCGGGCACCGGCAGCTTCGGCCATCTGGCGATGGAGCAGCTCAAGGAACTGGGCAAGTTCGACCTGATGCACGTGCCCTACCGTGGCAGCGCCCCGGCCGTGGCGGACCTGCTGGGCGGGCAGATCGGCATCATGTTTGCCGACGTGGTGGCGGCCCTGCCCCACATCCATGCCGGCAAGCTCAAGGCCATCGCCCTCAGCTCGCCCAACGCCAAGGCCTTGCTGCCCAAGACCAGGACCGTGTCCGAACAAGGCTTCCCAGGCTTTGACTTCGACTCCTGGGGCGGCCTGATCGCCCCCCTGGGCACGCCCCAGGCCATTCTTGACCGCATCGCCAGCGAAACGCGCGACATCGTGGCCAAGGACAAGGAACTGCAGCAAAAGCTGCTGACGGCCGGCGCAATCGCCTCGTTCCAGGACGGCAAGCAGATGCAGGCGCGCCTGAACAAGGACTATGAGCGCTGGAGCGCCATCGTCAAGGCCAAGGGCATCAGCGCCACCTGAGCCCCACCGCAGGACGCAGCCCCCAAGCCATCCCCGTGCCACATGGGGATGGCTTTATTTTTAGGGCAGGCCCCACGCCGGGGCGCAGGGCCTGGAGCAACCGCAGCCAGGCACCCGCAAGGGCGCGCCGGTCTGCTGTCAGGCCGAAGCGGCCTGGGCCCAGTCGGCGTAGCGGTTCAGGATGCGCTGCACCTGGCCGTGGGTCCACGGCCCGCCCTTGGCGGCGGGAATGCCGCGCGCGTTGAGCAGCTCGGCCATCTTGCGGTGCGTCAGGCCCTGCGCCACGAATTCGGCAAACAGCGCTTCGTGCTGCTTGGCAAAAGCGTCTGCGGCGCTCTTGCGCTTTTCCACCGTGGCGCGCAGGTTGTCCGCACCGGCCTTGCCCAGCTGCACGCCGCGGGCCTTGGCCTCGCTCAGCGCCTGGCGTGTGCGGCGGCTGATGGCGGCATCCACCTGCTTGGGAGCATCGCTCATGGCTCAGCCCCCGGTGACAGGGGGAAAGAACGCGACTTCATCGCCGGCCTTCAGGGGCGCATCGCCCTGGCACAGGTCCTGGTTCAGGGCCATGCGCACGGCCTTGCCCGGGGCCAGGGCGGCCGCAGCCGCGGGGCTGCGGGCCATCAGCGCCTCGCGCAGCGCCCCCACGGTGGTGGCACTGGTCTGCAGCGCTTCGCTGCCGGTGCCCATGGCCTCGCGGATGGAGGCAAAGTAACGCACGGTGATATTCATAGAGTTGCTCTCCGGGATGCTCACATCAACTCGGTGAAGGGGATGAAGCGCACGCTGTCGCCGGGCTGGATGGGCGTCAGCGGCGGGTTGTCGATCAGGCCATCGCCCCACACGGTCGAGGTCAGCACGCCCGAGCCCTGGTTGCCAAACAGCTGCAGCCCCCCTTGTCCATCGTGGCGCGCGCGCAGGAACTCGCGGCGCTTTTCCAGCTTGGGCCAGGCGAACTGCGCGGTGACCGTCGTGGCCCTGGGGGCGACGTCCTGCAGGCCTTGCAGGCGCAGGACAAAGGGCCGCACCAGCAGCAGGAAGGTGATGAAGCTGGAGACCGGGTTGCCGGGCAGGCCCATGAAATGCGCCACGCCCTGGCGGGCATCCTGGCCATTGCGGAACACCTGGCCATACGCAAACGGCTTGCCGGGCTTCATGGAAATCATCCACAGGTTCAACGCGCCCTGCTGCTCCACGGCCGGCTTGACGTGGTCTTCCTCGCCCACGGACACGCCGGCGCTGGACAGCACCAGGTCGCAGTCCTGGGCCACGCGGTGAATGGCCTCGGCGGTCTGTGCGCGGTGATCGGGCAGGATGCCGCCATCCACCACCTCGCAGCCCAGGCGCTGCAGCAGCGCGCGCAGGAAGTAGCGGTTGCTGTTGTAGATGCTGCCGGGGCGCATGTCCTGCGGGGCCACGGTGCCGGGCAGCACCAGCTCGTCCCCCGTGGAGAAGAGCGCCACGCGGGGCTTGCGGCCCACGGGCAGCGTGTCCATGCCGATGCTGGCGGCCAGGCCGATGGCGGCGGGCGTCAAGCGCGTGCCGGCGGCCAGCACGGTGCTGGCCAGGGCAATGTCTTCGCCCGCACGGCGGATGTTCTGGCCCGGCTTGGGCATCGCGTTGAACTGCACGCGGCCGTCTGCCAGCACGGTGGTGTCTTCCTGCATCAGCACCGCGTCGGCACCGGGGGGCACGGGGGCGCCTGTGAAGATGCGGGCCACGCTGCCCGGCTGCAGTTCGGTGCCGACATGGCCGGCGGGGATGCGCTGGCTCACGGGCAGGGCCACGCCGGCGGCGGGGAGGTCGGCCACGCGCACGGCGTAGCCATCCATGGCGGAGTTGTCCTGAGGTGGCACCTGCAGGGCCGAGGTGCAATCGGCACGCAGCACGCGGCCATCGGCGTTGAACAGGTCGACATGCTCCACGCCCAGCGGCAGGGCCTGGGCCAGTACGGCGGCCAGGGCTTCGTCCAGGGTGGTCAGGGCTTGGGGCTTCACGCGTGCTCTCCTTGTGGGCGACGGTATTCAAAACGGCTGGCATTGGCCAGCATCCAGTCCGCGATCTGTGCGGGCTGGTTCATGTCGAGCAACTGCACATGGGCCGGCGGCTGCTGGGGCAGGGCCGCCGCATCGTCGGTGGCCAGCGCCACCACCTGCGGATCCTCGGGAAAGCGCAGGGGCTTGGCAGGCTTGCCACTGGCGGGGTCGGGCTGGCGCCAGATTTCCACCTTGGGCAGGTCGCCGTGCTTGAAACCTTCGATCAGCACCCAGTCGACCTGGGGGCTCAGCTCGGCCAGCATGGCATGCACGTCCAGATCCTGCGCGGTGCTGAACTCGCGCACCAGCGCCAGGCGCCGGTCGCAAACCAGCAGCACCTCCTGGGCGCCGGCCTGGCGGTGGCGCCAGCTGTCCTTGCCCGGCAGGTCGATGTCCACGTCGTGGTGGGCGTGCTTGACGGTGGACACGGTCTGCCCACGCGCGCGCAGTGCGGCGATCAGCTGCTCCAGCAGGGTGGTCTTGCCGGCGCCGGAGTAAGCGGCAAAGCCCAAGGCTTTCATGCGTTGTGCTCTCTTCCAAATAGCAACCGGCGCTTGTGGAACAAGCGCCGGTGCTCAGTTTCATGCCTAAAGCCCAGGCTCAGTCGCAGTGCTGCTGAATATAGGCTTTGACCTTTTCCACATCCGCCGGCATGACCACCACGCGCTTGGGCAGGTCTTCGATGCCATCGAACTTGGCGGGACGCTCGGGCTGGCGGCCCAAGGCTTCCTCGATGGTGGCCGCGAACTTGATGGGCAGCGCGGTTTCCAGCACCAGCATGGGCTCGTGGCGCAGGTGCTCACGGGCCACCTTCACGCCGTCTGCGGTGTGGGTGTCGATCATCTGGCCCAGACGCTGGTAGCAGTCCTTGATGGTAGCCAAACGGTCGGCGTGCGTGCTCTTGCCGCTGACAAAGCCGTACTTCAGGGCCGCATCCTGGAAGCAGGCGTCCTGGCTCAGGTCGAACTTGCCCTGCTTGGCCACGCCTTCGGCAAACAGCGCCTGGGTGCGCGCGCCATCCCGGCCGACCAGGTCGAACACAAAGCGCTCGAAATTGCTGGCCTTGGAGATGTCCATGGACGGGCTGGAGGTCTCGTAGGTGTTGACCGCGCCGCGCACCTGGTAGACGCCGGTGCGGAAGAACTCGTCCAGCACGTCGTTTTCGTTGGTGGCCACCACCAGCTGGGCAATCGGCAGGCCCATCTGGCGCGCGACATGGCCGGCGCAGATGTTGCCGAAGTTGCCCGAAGGCACGGTGAAGCTGACCTTCTCTTCGTTGCGGCTCGTCGCCTGCAGGTAGCCGGCAAAGTAGTACACCACCTGGGCCAGCAGGCGCGCCCAGTTGATGGAGTTGACGGTGCCGATCTTGTACTTGGCCTTGAAGGCGTGGTCGTTGGACACGGCCTTGACGATGTCCTGGCAGTCATCGAACACGCCTTCGATGGCGATGTTGTGGATGTTGGCGTCCTGCAGGCTGAACATCTGCGCCTGCTGGAAGGGGCTCATGCGGCCGTGGGGGCTGGTCATGAACACGCGCACACCCTGCTTGCCGCGCATGGCGTACTCGGCCGCGCTGCCGGTGTCGCCAGAGGTGGCGCCCAGGATGTTCAGCGTTTCGCCACGGCGGGTCAGCTCGTACTCGAACAGGTTGCCCAGCAGCTGCATGGCCATGTCCTTGAAGGCCAGCGTGGGGCCGTTGGACAGGGCTTCAATCCGCAAATTGCCTTCCAGCGTGCGCACGGGCACGATGGCCTCGGTGCCAAAGACTTCCTGGGTGTACGTCTTGGCGCACAGGGCGCGCAGGTCGTCGGCAGGGATGTCGTCGATGTACAGCGACAGGATCTCGAACGCCAGCGCGGCATAGCCCTGGGTGGCCAGCGTGGTGCGCAGCTGGGTCAGCTTGGCATCGTCGATCTGGGGGTACTCGACCGGCAGGTACAGGCCGCCATCGGGCGCCAGGCCTTCGAGCAGGATGTCGCAAAAGCGTTTGCGGTCGGCATGACCGCGGGTGGACAGATAAAGCATGGTGCTTCCTCGTCAATATTCGAATCAAAAGCCCCAACACAGTGTCCACGCCAACTTTCGCTGGGGACACCGCGCAAAGGGCGCTCCGCCGCGCTGGTGTCGTCCCCCTCCAGCGCGCAGCGCCAGCGAGGGGGAAGGCGCACAGCGCCTCAGGGGGAGCGCTTAGTTCAGCTCTTCTTTGCGGATGCGCGTGATCGGCGCCAGCACGGTGGGCAGCCCCTGGATTTCAGCCAGCGCCTTGTCCATATCGCCTTCGCGCGTGTCGTGGGTCAGGATGATCAGGTCGGTCTGGGTCGAGCCTTCGCCGCCCACTTCATCGGCTTCGCGCTGCAGCACGGCGTCGATGCTGATGCCGGCATTGGCCAGCAGCGTGGTGATCTTGGCCAGCACACCGGCCTCATCGGCCACGCGGATGCGCAGGTAATAGCTGGTGACCACCTCGGCCATGGGCAGCACGGGCAGTTCCTTGCCGGCAGCGCCCAGGGTGCTGCTTTGGAAGGCCAGGGGCGGCACGCTGTGGGCAAGGTCCGCGCCGTGCAGGCGGGCGATGTCCACCAGATCGGCAATCACGGCCGACGCGGTGGGCTCGGAGCCCGCGCCCTTGCCGTAGTACAGCGTGGTGCCCACGGCGTCGCCGTTCACCACCACGGCGTTCATCGCGCCTTCGACGTTGGCGATCAGGCGCTTGGAGGGCACCAGCGAGGGGTGCACGCGCAGCTCGATGCCCTTGTCCGTGCGCTTGGTGATGCCCAGCAGCTTGATGCGGTAGCCCAGCTGTTCGGCGTACTTGATGTCGGCGCCCGCCAGCTTGGTGATGCCTTCCACATAGGCCTTGTCGAACTGCACGGGGATGCCAAAGGCAATCGCGCTCATCAGCGTGGCCTTGTGCGCGGCGTCCACGCCTTCGATGTCGAAGGTGGGATCGGCTTCGGCGTAGCCCAGGCGTTGTGCTTCTTTCAGCACCACGTCGAAGTCCAGGCCCTTGTCGCGCATTTCGGACAGGATGAAGTTGGTCGTGCCGTTGATGATGCCGGCCACCCACTGGATCTGGTTGGCGGTCAGGCCTTCGCGCAGCGCCTTGATGATGGGGATGCCACCGGCCACGGCGGCTTCGTAGGCCACGATCACGCCCTTGTCGGCCGCCGCCTTGAAGATTTCGGAGCCGTGCACGGCCAGCAGCGCCTTGTTGGCGGTCACCACGTGCTTGCCCGCGGCAATCGCTTCCAGCACCAGGGCCTTGGCGATGCCGTAGCCACCGATCAGCTCGACCACCACGTCGATGTCAGGGTTGGCGATGATGGCGCGGGCATCGCCCACCACCTGGACGGCATCACCGACGACTTGCTTGGCGCGCGTGGTATCCAAGTCGGCCACCATGGCAATCTCAATGCCACGACCCGCGCGGCGGCGGATCTCTTCCTGGTTGCGCTGCAGCACGTTGAAAGTGCCGCTGCCCACGGTGCCAATGCCCAACAGGCCTACTTGGATCGGTTTCATAGTCTCATTACGCTTTCACGTCAAAAAGGGCTGCAGCGCTTACGGGGTCTGCGCTTACAGCTATCAAAAATGCTTAGACCGCAGCGTCGGCCTTGGGTTTGGATTTGGCGGCCGGCTTGTTCAGCAGCTTGTCCGTGCCATGGCGCTGGCGGTACTTGGCCAGGAAGGTGGCCAGGCGGTTGATGGCCTCGCGCAGATCGGGCTCGTGCGGCAGGAAGACGATGCGGAAGTGGTCGGGATTGGGCCAATTGAAGCCCGTGCCCTGCACCAGCATGACCTTGGTTTCCTGCAGCACTTCGAGGAAGAATTCCTGGTCGTCCTTGATGGGGTAGATCTCGGGGTCCAGGCGCGGGAACATGTACAGCGCGGCCTTGGGCTTGACGCAAGACACGCCGGGGATGGCGTTGATCAGCTCCCAGGCCACATCGCGCTGCACGCGCAGGCGGCCGCCTTCTTTGACCAGCTCGTCAATGCTCTGGTGACCGCCCAGGGCCGTCTGCACGGCCCACTGGCCGGGCACATTGGCGCACAGGCGCATGTTGGAGAGCATGTTCAGGCCCTCGATGTAATCCTTGGCGGGCTTCTTGTCGCCGGAGATCACCATCCAGCCGGCGCGGTAGCCGCAGCTGCGGTAGGCCTTGGACAGGGAGTTGAAGGTGATGGTCAGCACGTCGGCGGACAGGCTGCCCAGGGGCGTGTGCTTGACGTCGTCGTACAGCACCTTGTCGTAGACCTCGTCGGCAAACACCACCAGCCCATGCTCGCGCGCCAGCTGCAGGATCTCCAGCAGCAATTCCTTGGAGTACAGCGCACCCGTGGGGTTGTTGGGGTTGATGACCACGATGGCCTTGGTGCGGGGTGTGATCTTGGCGCGGATGTCCTGCAGATTCGGCATCCAGCCGTTGTCCTCGTCGCACATGTAGTGCACGGGTGTGCCACCGGACAGGCTGGTCACTGCCGTCCACAGCGGGTAGTCGGGCGCCGGCAGCAGCATCTCGTCGCCGTTGTCCAGCAAGGCATTGGTGGCCAGGGCGATCAGCTCGGAGGCGCCATTGCCCAGGTAGATGTCGTCCAGCGTCACACCCTTGATGCCCTGGCGCTGGGTTTCGTGCATCACGGCCTTGCGCGCCGCGAAGATGCCCTTGCTGTCGGAATAGCCGGCCGAGTTGGGCAGGTTGCGGATCATGTCCTGCTGCACTTCCTCGGGGGCATCGAAGCCGAACACCGCCAGATTGCCGATGTTCAGCTTGATGATCTTGTGACCGTCCTCTTCCATCTGCTTGGCCGCATCCATGATCGGCCCTCGGATGTCATAGCAGACGTTGGACAGCTTTGCGGATTTTTGGACAGTCTTCATGGAAATATGCCACCTATTGCTTCAACAGCGCCAAGGCGCGCCCGCGCCCCGGTGAAACCTATAATTTGACCACACTTCGGCCGGCCGCCCTCCCCGCAAAATGCGGTGGCCATGCTCCCGGTATACCAGGCAGCGCCCTGGCCCACGCCGCCACCACAAGGAACACCCTCCATGAAACTCCACGCTGACCACTCCGACGTGCAAATGGTCACGGGGTACGGCCCCGGCTGGCTGACCGTCAACAAGCAGGAACACCGCGGCAACCTGCTGCTGGGCGCCAGCGGCTTCCTGCGCCCCTGGGACTGCACGGACTTCGCCTCGCTCATGCCCCAGCACTTCGCCGCACTGGCCGAACTCAACGCCGAACTCATCATCTTCGGCTCCGGCAGCAAGCTGCGTTTCGTGCACCCCTCCTGGCTGCAACCACTGATGCACAAACGCATCGGACTGGAGACCATGGACACCCACGCCGCCTGCCGCACCTACAACGTGCTGGCCGCAGAAGGCCGCAATGTGATAGCCGCACTGCTCTTGGAGTAATATCCGCACGGGGCTCGTCAAAATTCGCGTTTCGGGGTAAAATCGCAGGTTGCGGTCGGGGGCGTACCTACCCATAAAAGCAATACACACCCTACACCCCTCGGCATTCCAACGACTACTCCCGAGAGATCAAAGCGCATGGCGATCGTTGTCAACAAACCCCTTCCCGAATTTGAAGCCAACGCGACAGGTGGCGTGAAGGTATCCAACACCTCGCACACCGGCCAGATTGTGATTCTGTACTTCTACCCGAAGGACAACACCCCTGGCTGCACCACCGAGGCCATGCAGTTCCGTGACAAGTTCAAGGACTTTGAAAAGGCCGGTGCCGTGGTGTTCGGCGTGTCGCGCGACAACATGAAGTCGCACGACGACTTCAAGGAAAAGCTGGAACTGCCCTTCGAGCTGATCGCCGACACCGAAGAAAAGATGTGCCACATGTTCGGCGTGGTCAAGAACAAGATCATGTACGGCAAGAAGGTCAAGGGCATCGAGCGCTCCACCTTCCTGGTGAATGCCGACGGCATCCTGGTGCAGGAATGGCGCGGCCTGAAGGTCCCCGGCCACGTGGACGAAGTCCTGAAGGCTGTCAAGGCACTGAAGACTGCCGCCAAGCAAGCCGCCTGAAATACCACACCACGGTGCTGACATCGGAGTCGGCGCCAAGGCATGCATAATGGGTTTCATGCCTTTGCGCGTTTTGACCCTGCATTGCAAACCAACTTCCCCCAAAGCCGCCTGGGCCTGTGTCCGGCGGCTTTGTGTTTTTACAGCCCTCACAAGGACTGACTCGCTTATGCCATTGCCTCCCGCCCCGACCAAACGCGCCGCCCGTGTAGCCAAGGAAGCCTTTGACGTCACCGCACGCACCAGCAAACGCGCGACAGCCGCCACCCCGGACACCGAGGACACGCAGCCGACGCCACTGACCAGCTCGCCTGCGCCAGTTTTGACACCGCCGCCCGCACGCAGCAGCAAGAAAGCAGCCAGCACCGCCACGGCCAGTGCAGCAACCACGGCAGCCGCGCAAAGCCTAGCGCAGCAACGTGCCGCCGTGCAGCAAAAGGCGGCGACCGCCGCCCCTGCGCCAAAGGCAACCCCTGCACCCGCACCGGCCACGCCCGCGGCCAGCAACCGCAAGCGCAGCACCACCCCCGCGACGGCGGCACCCGCAGCAGTCGCCAGCAACCCGGCACGCCCGACCAAGAAGCGCACGGGCCAATCCTGCCTGTTTGTGCTGGACACCAATGTGCTGCTGCACGACCCCACCAGCATCTTCCGCTTCGAAGAGCACGACATCTTCCTGCCCATGGTGGTGCTGGAAGAGCTGGACGCCCACAAGAAGGGCATGACCGAAGTGGCCCGCAACGGCCGCCAGGTCAGCCGCATGCTGGATGCCCTGGTGGACGCGCAGCAGAGCGCCGACCTGGCCATCGGCCTGCGCCTGGACGCCAGCGGCAACAAGGGGTCCACCGGCCACCTGTTCTTCCAGACGGTGCCACTGGACTACCGCCTGCCCGCCAGCCTGCCCCAGGGCAAGGCCGACAACCAGATCCTGGGCGTAGTCCAGGCCCTGCGCGCGGCCAAGCAGGGCCAGCAGGAAGTCATCCTGGTGTCCAAGGACATCAACATGCGCGTCAAGGCGCGCGCCCTGGGCCTGCCGGCCGAGGACTACCGCAACGACAAGGCGCTGGACGATGGCGACCTGCTGTACACCGGCAGCCTGGCCCTGCCCGCCGACTTCTGGCGCAAGGCCAAGAACGTCGAAAGCTGGCAGCAGGGCGGACGCAGCTTCTACAGCCTGAGCGGCCCCGTCACGGCCCCGATGCTGATCAACCAGTACGTGTACTTTGAAGCGCCGGGCGAGCCCAGCCTGCATGCCCGCGTGACGGAGATCCGCGACAAGACCGTGGTGCTGGAAACCCTGCGCGACTACAGCAGCAGCAAGCACAACGTCTGGGGTGTGAACGCGCGCAACCGCGAGCAGAACTTCGCCCTGAACCTGCTGATGGACCCCGAGGTGGACTTCGTCACCCTGACCGGCACGGCCGGCACCGGCAAGACGCTGATGGCCCTGGCCGCCGGCCTGTGCCAGGTGCTGGACGAGCGCCGCTACACCGAGATCATCATGACCCGCGCCACCGTCAGCGTGGGCGAGGACATCGGCTTCCTGCCCGGCACCGAGGAAGAGAAGATGGGCCCCTGGATGGGTGCACTGGACGACAACCTGGAATTCCTGGCCAAGGGCGACGGCGGCAACCCCAACGAATGGGGCCGTGCCGCGACCAACGAGCTGATCCGCAGCCGCATCAAGATCAAGAGCATGAACTTCATGCGTGGCCGCACCTTCCTGAACAAGTACGTCATCATCGACGAGGCCCAGAACCTGACGCCCAAGCAGATGAAGACCCTGATCACGCGCGCCGGCCCCGGCACCAAGATCATCTGCATGGGCAACCTGGGCCAGATCGACACCCCGTACCTGACGGAAGGCAGCTCCGGCCTGACCTTTGCCGTGGACCGCTTCAAGGGCTGGCCGCACAGCGGCCACATCCAGCTGGCGCGCGGCGAGCGCTCGCGCCTGGCGGACTTTGCCAGCGAGGTGCTGTAAATGGCGATCAGCTGGGTGGCTGCCTTGAAGATGGTGCCCTGGACCGATGTGATCCAGGCGGCACCGCACGTGCTCAAGGCCGCCAAGGGGCTGATCAAGAAAAGCCCCGAACAAGAGGCCGCCGACGCCATGGCGTCTGCCGCCCCCACCGCCCACCACGCGGCCAGCCTGCCCAGCAGTGCGGGTGAGTTGGCGCTGCAGCAGGTGGCCCAGCTGGAAGCCCGCGTGCAGCAGCTGGAGGCCGCCCAGCGCGCCTCGGCCCAGGTGCTGGAGCAGATGGCCGAGCAGCAGGCGCAGATCGTGCAGACCGTGGGCCTGCTGCGCACCGGTGCCACCCGCCTGGCCTGGGCCTGCGGCGTGCTGGGCGTGTGCGTGCTGGGGCTGCTGATCGCCCTGCTGCGTCAATAAAAGAAGCAGCCTGCGCTGGATGAAACAGAGTTTCAATGCTTTAAGAACAGAAACTCTATGAATAACCAGCGCTGACAGCTCCTCTTTTTGAGGCACCCTCCAACAAAAAGGGCCTTGCCATGGTGGCAAGGCCCTTTTTTTCATGCTTTCGCGCCGGGCACGCCCTCAATAGGCGTCGCTGTCGTAGCCCATGGCCAGGTTCTCGAAGCGTGTCTGGTTCTTCTGGAAGAACAGCTTCACCGTACCCGTGGGGCCGTTACGCTGCTTGCCGATGATGACCTCGGCGATGTTCGGCTCCTTGGAATCCTTGTTGTAGTAGTCGTCGCGGTAGATGAACATGATGATGTCCGCGTCCTGCTCGATGGCGCCCGATTCGCGCAGGTCGGACATCATGGGGCGCTTGTCGGTGCGCTGCTCCACCGAGCGGTTCAGCTGCGACAGCGCAATCACCGGGCATTGCAGCTCCTTGGCCAGCATCTTCAGGCCCCGGGAGATTTCCCCCAGCTCGGTTGCACGGTTGTCACCTCCACCGCCGCTGGAGCCACTCATCAGCTGCAGGTAGTCGACCACGATCAGGCCCAGCTTGCCACACTGACGCGCCAGGCGCCGCGCATTGGCGCGCAGCTCGGACGGCGTCAGCCCCGGCGTCTCGTCGATGTGCAGCGAGATCTGGCTGAGCTTTTCCACCGCCTCGGTCAGGCGCGCCCACTCATCGTGCTCCAGCTTGCCGGTGCGCAGATTGCCCTGGTTGACCTTGCCGATGGAACCCACGATACGCACCGCCAGCTGGGCGGCGCCCATTTCCATCGAGAAGATGGCGACTGGCAGGCCTTCGTTGAGCGCCACGTGTTCGGCAATGTTCACCGCGAACGAGGTCTTGCCCATGGACGGGCGCGCCGCCAGCACGATCATGTCGCCGGCCTGCAGGCCACTGGTCATGCGGTCCAGATCGGCAAAGCCGGTGGGAATGCCGGTCACATCCACCGGGTTGTCCGCCATCTCCTGCACCCGGTCCAGCAGGTCACCCACCAGGGTGTCCATGCTCTGGAAGCCCTGCTTCATGCGCGAGCCTTCCTCACCGATGGCGAAGATCTTCTGCTCGGCCTCATCCAGGATGCGCTCCACCGGTTTGCCCTGGGGGTTGAGCGCATTCGTGGCGATCTCGTCGCTCACCGTCAGCAGTTTGCGCAGGATGCCCTTCTCGCGCACGATCTCCGCATAGCGGCGGATGTTGGTCGCGCTGGGCACGTACTGGGCCAGCTGGTTGAGGTAGAGGATGCCCCCCACCTCTTCGGCCTTGCCCATGCTTTGCAGGTGCTCGAAGACCGTGATCACGTCGGCCGGCTTGCTGTCGTTGATCAGCTTGCCGATGGCGGCATAGATCTGCTGGTGCTCGTGGCGGTAGAAATCGCGCTCGGTCAGCAGATCACCCACCCGGTCCCAGGCGTTGTTGTCCAGCAGCAGACCGCCCAGCACGCTGGACTCGGACTCCATGGAGTACTGCGGCAGGCGCAGCTTGGCCACCTGCTGGTCCTCGGCGGCAGCCGGCGCGCCAAAAACATCATCATCCAACGGAGGCATCACAGAAGACATGGTCGACCCACAAAAAGACAAGCCCATGATCGTAGCGCCGCCGTCGGCTGCCGTCATCCACCGATGCAGGCAGCCCAGCGTCGGCATGGACTTCACGGCCAGGGATAGTCCCTGAACCGCTGAAATAAAGAGAGCAGCAAGCGCAGGCGCACCAAGCACCAACGCCTGTTTTCATTCCGAAAAACACAAAAGCCGCCCGAGGGCGGCTTTTGGTGTGTCGGAAAGTTGCCGAAAGCTTAGGCAGCTTCGCCAGCCACTTCCACGGTCACTTCGACCAGCACGTCGGTGTGCAGGGCCACTTCCACGGTCGAAACCGACACGGTCTTGATGGGACCGTTGGGCATGCGCACTTGTGCCTTGTGCACGCCAAAGTTTTGTGCCTTCAGGGCGTCAGCGATGTCGTGGTTGGTCACGGAACCAAACAGACGGCCGTCCACGCCAGCCTTTTGCGACAGCTTCAGGGTGAAGCCGTTCAGCTTCTCGCCTTCGGCTTGGGCAGCAGCCAGCTTCTCGGCAGCAGCCTTTTCCAGTTCGGCGCGCTTGGCTTCGAACTCGGCCTTGGCAGCAGCCGTGGCGCGACGGGCTTGGCCCGAAGGGATCAGGAAGTTGCGAGCGTAGCCGTCCTTGACCTTGACGATATCGCCCAGGTTACCCAGGTTCACAACCTTTTCGAGCAGGATGATTTGCATGGTTGTGACTCCTTAGATCTTGTGCTGGTCGGTGTAGGGCAGCAGAGCCAGGAAGCGAGCGCGCTTGATGGCAGTGTTCAGCTGACGCTGGTAGATGGCGCGCGTGCCAGTCAGGCGAGCGGGGATGATCTTGCCGTTTTCGGCGATGAAGTCACGCAGGGTGTCGACATCCTTGTAGTCGATCTCTTCCACACCAGCCACGGTGAAGCGGCAGAAGCGCTTGCGCTTGAACAGCAGCGACTGGGTGTTGCGCTTGGGGCGCTTGTCTTTGTTGAATTTCTTGAACGTGGCCATTGCTGGACCTCTTGAAAATTAATTTTGTTGAATATCCTGGATGTGCAGCACCACGGTTTTGCTGTTGCGCGGTGTGGCCAGAAAACCTTGGAATTTCCAAGAACTTCCGGGTGCCTGGCGGGCGAGTCGCTCGGCCAACGCACCAAATGCCACCGCTTTCACAGCTGCCGAGACCTTGCGCGGGCTGCCTGCTTCCATCTGGGAGGATTCGTGCACCAGGCGCAAATCCAAGGCGGGCAATCCGGCGGGGGTGTACCGCAGAGCGGGCAGCTCATCGATACAGGCGGTCAGGACAACGTGGTTTTCCACTCTCCAAGCGAAGGCCTGAAATTAGGCTTCAGCGGCTTGGTTGGCCTTGCGGGCTTCTTCGCGCTCGACAGTCTTCATCATGGAAGAAGCGCCGGTGTCGGCCTTCTTCTTTTGCACTGTCAGGTGACGCAGCACGGCATCGTTGAACTTGAACGCGTGTTCCAGTTCAGCCATCACAGCCTGGTCGGCTTCGATGTTCAGGCAGATGTAGTGGGCCTTGGCGAGCTTGTTGATCATGTAGGCCAGCTGACGACGGCCCCAGTCTTCTTCACGGTGCACTGCACCGCCGCCGGCGGTGATCATGCCCTTGTAGCGCTCCAGCATGGCTGGAACTTGCTCGCTTTGATCCGGATGGATCAACAAAATGATTTCGTAATGACGCATGAAAACTCCCTTTTGGGTTAAGCCCCCCGCTGCGCCTGTAGCGGTGGAGCAAGGCAAAACGCGAGATTATAGACACCCCTCTCCAGGCTTGTACACTTGTCCCTGCAATACCCTTTGGGTGACCCGGCCCTTGAAAGCCGCCAAGGCACCCCCATGTGAACTGGCAAGGTTCATTCTTCTGAGACGCTATCCACATGTCCGAACAACACACTACGCCCCACACAGCCCCTGTTGATGCCTCGACCGAAGAACTGGAGGCTGCGATGGCTGCCAATGTGGCCGACGAAATCTCTCGCCTGCAAGCCGAACTGGCCGAACTCAAAGCCAAGAACGCCGACATGGCCGACCAATTCCTGCGCGCCAAGGCCGACGCCGAAAACATGCGCCGCCGCGCCGAGGAAGAAGTCAGCAAAGCGCGCAAATTCGGCATCGAAAGCTTTGCCGAAAGCCTGCTGCCCGTGTGCGACAGCCTGGACGCCGCCCTGGCCATCCAGAACGCCACGGCCGAGCAACTGCGCGAGGGCTCGGACGCCACCCTGCGCCAGCTGCAGCACGCGCTGGAGCGCAACAAAGTGGTCACCATCGCCCCTGCGGCGGGCACCAAGTTCGACCCCCACCACCACCAGGCCATCTCCATGGTCCCCGCCGACCAGGAAGCCAACACCGTGGTCAGCGTGCTGCAAAAGGGCTACCTGATTGCCGACCGTGTGCTGCGCCCCGCGCTGGTGACGGTCGCGGCACCCAAGTAAGGCCACGTAAAAAATCTTGACACCATGGCTTGAAGCCCCGGGAACAACCCTTAGCTAAGAGCCAATCAACCAAACATTCGGAGCATTTCAAATGGGCAAAATCATCGGTATTGACTTGGGCACCACCAACAGCTGCGTGGCCATCATGGAAGGCAACACCACCCGCGTGATCGAAAACAGCGAGGGTGCGCGCACCACGCCTTCGATCATTGCGTACCAGGAAGACGGTGAAATCCTGGTCGGCGCCTCCGCCAAGCGCCAGGCCGTGACCAACCCCAAGAACACCATCTACGCCGCCAAGCGCCTGATCGGCCGCAAGTTCGACGAGAAGGAAGTGCAAAAGGACATCGACCTGATGCCCTTCACCATCACCAAGGCCGACAACGGCGACGCCTGGGTGGAAGTGCGCGGCCAGAAGCTGGCACCTCCCCAGATCAGCGCCGAAGTGCTGCGCAAGATGAAGAAGACCGCCGAGGACTTCCTGGGCGAAACCGTGACCGAGGCCGTGATCACCGTGCCCGCGTACTTCAACGACGCCCAGCGCCAGGCCACCAAGGACGCCGGCCGCATCGCCGGCCTGGAAGTCAAGCGCATCATCAACGAACCCACCGCTGCCGCCCTGGCCTTCGGCCTGGACAAGGTGGGCGCCGGTGACCGCAAGATCGCCGTGTATGACCTGGGTGGCGGCACGTTCGACGTGTCCATCATCGAAATCGCCGACGTGGACGGTGAAAAGCAGTTCGAAGTGCTGTCGACCAACGGCGACACCTTCCTGGGCGGCGAAGACTTCGACCAGCGCATCATCGACTACATCATCAGCGAGTTCAAGAAGGAACAGGGCGTGGACCTGTCCAAGGACGTGCTGGCCCTGCAACGCCTGAAGGAAGCCGCTGAAAAGGCCAAGATCGAGCTGTCGAACTCCGCACAGACCGACATCAACCTGCCTTACATCACGGCCGACGCCACCGGTCCCAAGCACCTGAACATCAAGCTGACCCGCTCCAAGCTGGAAGCCCTGGTCGAGGACCTGATCGAGCGCACCATCGCCCCTTGCCGCACCGCGATCAAGGACGCCGGCATCTCCGTGTCCGACATCCAGGACGTGATCCTGGTCGGCGGTATGAGCCGCATGCCCAAGGTGCAGGAAAAGGTCAAGGAATTCTTCGGCCGCGACCCCCGCAAGGACGTGAACCCTGACGAAGCCGTGGCCGTGGGCGCTGCCGTGCAAGGCCAGGTGCTGGCCGGTGACCGTTCCGACGTGCTGCTGCTGGACGTGACCCCCCTGTCCCTGGGTATCGAAACCCTGGGCGGCGTCATGACAAAGATGATCACCAAGAACACGACCATCCCCACCAAGTTCGCACAGACCTTCTCGACCGCGGACGACAACCAGCCTGCGGTGACCATCAAGGTCTTCCAGGGTGAGCGTGAGATGGCCTCGGGCAACAAGCTGCTGGGTGAGTTCAACCTGGAAGGCATCCCTGCCGCACCCCGTGGCGTGCCCCAGATCGAGGTGAGCTTCGACATCGACGCCAACGGCATCCTGCACGTCGGCGCCAAGGACAAGGGCACCGGCAAGGAAAACAAGATCACCATCAAGGCCAACTCGGGTCTGTCGGAAGAAGAAATCCAGCAGATGGTCAAGGACGCGGAACTGAACGCGGCCGACGACAAGAAAAAGCTGGAACTGGTGCAGGCCCGCAACCAGGGTGAAGCCGCCGTCCACAGCGTCAAGAAGAGCCTGGGCGAGCACGGCGACAAGCTGGATGCCGCCGAGAAGGACGCCATCGAAGCCGCCACCAAGGAACTGGAAGAAGCCCTGAAGGGCGAGGACAAGGACGCCATCGAAGCCAAGACCACGGCCCTGATGACAGCCAGCCAGAAGCTGGGCGAGAAGGTCTACGCCGAAGCCCAGGCAGCTGCCGGTGCAGCGGGTGGCGCCGCCGCCGCCGACGCGGGTGCCGCTCAGCAGCAGCAAAAGCCTGCGGGGTCCAACGATGACGACATCGTGGACGCCGAAGTCAAGGAAGTGAAGAAGTAATTCGAAGCAGCGGCATTCCTGACCGCTTGCCGCCGCGCCGCCCCAGCTGATGGGGTCTTGCGCGGCGTTCCTGTTTTTTATTGGCTGTAGCAACCATGTCCAAACGCGACTATTACGAAGTCCTCGGCGTCGCCAAGACGGCCTCGGACGATGAGATCAAAAAGGCCTACCGCAAGCTGGCCATGAAGTACCACCCGGACCGCAACCAGGGTGACAAGGCGAAGCAGGCCGAAGAGCAGTTCAAGGAGGTCAAGGAGGCCTACGAAATGCTCTCGGACAGCCAAAAGCGCGCGGCCTACGACCAGTACGGCCATGCCGGTGTCGATCCCAACCGGGGCATGGGCGGCGGCGAAGGCTTTGGCGGCGGCGGTTTTGCCGAAGCCTTTGGCGACATCTTTGGCGACATGTTCAGCGGCGGCCGCGCGGGCGGTCCACGCGGTGGCCGCCAGGTGTACCGCGGCAACGACCTGAGCTATTCCCTGGAAATTTCCCTGGAGGAAGCGGCCAAGGGCAAGGATGCGCAGATCCGCATTCCAGCTGGGACAACTGCGACACCTGCCACGGCAGCGGCGCCAAGCCCGGCACCAGCCCCAAGACCTGCACCACCTGCGGTGGCAATGGCTCGGTGCAGATGCGCCAGGGCTTCTTCAGCGTGCAGCAGACCTGCCCGCACTGCCGCGGCACGGGCAAAATCATTCCCGAGCCCTGCACCACCTGCAGCGGCCAGGGCAAGATCAAGCGCCAGAAGACGCTGGAAGTGAAGATCCCCGCCGGCATCGACGACGGCATGCGCATACGCTCCACCGGCAACGGCGAGCCCGGCATGAACGGTGGCCCTCCGGGCGACCTGTACATCGAGATCCGCATCCGCGAACACGACATCTTCGAGCGGGACGGGGACGACCTGCACTGCCAGGTGCCGGTGAGCTTCATCACCGCCGCCCTGGGGGGCGAGATCGAAGTGCCCACGCTGCAAGGCAAGGCGGCGATCGACATCCCCGAAGGCACGCAAGCGGGCAAGCAGTTCCGCCTGCGCGGCAAGGGCATCAAGGGCGTGCGCTCCAGCTACCCCGGCGACCTGTACTGCCACATTGTGGTGGAAACGCCGGTCAAGCTGACCGAGTACCAGCGCAAGCTGCTGCGCGAGCTGGAAGAGTCGCTGAAGAAAGGCGGCGCCAAGCATTCGCCCAGCGGCGAAGGCTGGACCGACAAGCTCAAGCGCTTCTTCAGCTGATCCAGCACACCCCACCCAGGCCCGCAGTCGCGGGCCTTTTTCATGCTGTGGCCGCTGCGGACCGTCGCTCCTCTATCCATAGCTGCCTGCGCTCAGGGTGCTTGGCCTGGAGGCATCCAGCGCGCTTCATGCTGAACGCCGACCGCTGCGCACCCATGTCCGCAGCCCCACTGCGGCCGCCTGCGAGCCACACAACGGCCACCGCACGCCCGGAAAGATCCGCCCCCCACCGACAGACAGCGCCATACGACCCGGCGCATCCTCGCCAGCGGTGCCACCAAAAGCTGCGGCGCAGATGGGGGTTCTTGCCACCTTCCCTGCCCGCCATCACGTCCGCCTTTAGCATTAGAAAAAGTTTATGTACTTTTTTGTCCATACGAATTTCTAATTTCCGCATGCCAGTCACCGTCACCGTCACATGCCGGCCGCCCGCCCTCGCCCTCCTGCTCACCGGCCTGGCCGCGTCGGCCCACGCCCAGACCGAAGCCCCCGCGCTGGAGGCGGTCGAGGTGCGTTCCGCCCCCGGCACCCCCAGCCTGCAGGCCCTGCCCACCTCGGCCACAGTGCTCGATGGCGAGCAGCTGCGCGACCGCCAGTTGCAGGTCAACCTCTCCGAAAGCCTGGCCGGCGTGCCCGGCCTGCAGATCAAGAACCGCCAGAACTACGCCCAGGACCTGCAGCTGTCCATGCGCGGCTACGGCGCCCGCTCCACCTTCGGCGTGCGTGGCGTGCGCCTGTATGTGGACGGCATTCCCGCCACCATGCCCGATGGCCAGGGTTCGCTGTCGCACATCGACATCGCCAGCCTGGAGCGCGTGGAAGTGCTGCGCGGCCCCTACTCAGCGCTGTACGGCAACTCCGCCGGCGGCGTGGTCAGCCTGTTCACCGAAACGCCCGAGGGCCGGCCCTTTGTGGAAGGCGGCGTGAGCTTTGGCAGCGACGGCCAGCAGCGCCTGTCGGTCAAGGCCGGCGGCCAGACCGCCCAAGGCCTGAGCTATGTCGTCAGTGCCAACCGCTATATGACCGATGGCTACCGCGACCACAGCGCGGCAGACCGCAACGTGGCGAATACCAAGCTGAGCACCGCGCTGAGCGACGGTGCCCGGCTGACCCTGGTAGCCAACACCATGGCCTCCGACGCGCAGGACCCCCAGGGCCTGACCTGGGCGCAGTACCAGGCGACCCCGCGCCGCGCTTCCTACCGGGCCGACAACGGCGCGGCCGTGGCCGAAAGCTTCAACACCCGCAAATCGCTGCAGCAAACCCAGGTGGGCGCCACCTATGAACGCCGCCTGGACGGCATGCACAGCGTGGCCCTGACGGCCTATGCCGGCCACCGCAGCATGGCGCAGTACCAGTCGATTCCGGCTGCCACCCAGGCCGCTGCCGGCCATGCCGGGGGCGTGATCGACATGTCGCGCAACTACGCCGGCGTGGACGCCCGCTGGACCGGCAGGTTCAGCGACGCGCCAGTGCCCGTCACCGTGACGGCCGGCCTGGCCGTGGACCGGGTGGACGAAGATCGCCAGGGCTATGAAAACTTTGTCGGCAGCACCCTGGGGGTGCAGGGCGCACTGCGCCGCGACGAGAAGAACACCATCACCAACGTCGACCCCTACATCCAGGCCACCTGGCAACTGGCACCAGCCTGGAGCCTGGACACCGGCCTGCGCTACAGCCGCGTGAAGTTCGTGTCGGACGACCATTACCTGCGCCCCGGCAATCCCGACGACTCGGGCACGGTCACGCACCACCAGGCCCTGCCGGTGGTGGCGCTGTCCCACCAGGTCACCCCCGACGCCACGATCTATGCCAGCGCCGGCCGCGGTTTAGAAACCCCCACCTTTGCCGAGCTGTCCTACCGCCCCGACGGCACCGGTGGCCTGAACCTGGCGCTGCAACCCAGCGTCAGCACCCAGTACGAAGTGGGTTTCCGCCAGCGCCTGACCGGTGGCATCAAGGGCATGTGGAGCGCAGCGGTGTTCCACGCCAGCACCGACGATGAAATCGTCAGCGACACCAGCGGTGGTGGCCGCACGACCTACCGCAACGCAGGCCAAACCCGCCGCTATGGCGCCGAGTTGCAGGCCGACATCAAGTTGTCACGCCAGTGGGACGTACAGGCGGCCTACACCTACCTGAATGCCACGTTCCGTGAAGCATCCGGCAATGCCACGGCAGGCAATATGCTGCCCGGCCTGTCCAAGCAGCACCTGTTCGTGGGCCTGAACTACCACCCCGCCCCAGCCTGGCGCCTGGGCGTATCGGCCCAGCACGCCGGCAAGGTGTACGTGAACGATGCCAACAGCGAAGCCGCACCGGCCTTCACCATCACCTCGGCCAGCGTGGGCTACACCCGCCAGCTGGGCGACTGGACGCTCAACGCCTTTGCGCGCGTAGACAACCTGTTCGACCGCCAGTACGTGGGATCGGTCATCGTCAACGACGGCAACAGCCGCTATTACGAAAGCGCACCGGGCCGCAACTGGGCCACCGGGGTCAGCTTGCGCTACAACTTCTAAAGCACGCCCCGGCCATCGGGGCACCCAACCGCGGCACCCGCTTCTGAATCAGGAGCTGGTGCCGCTGTGTTTTCGGGCATCTCCATGCCCAATCCACTGCAAAAGCCCTGAAATCGCGCGCCAGCAGCTCCTGATTCTGGGTTCCGGCACGCAGACCATCGCGAAACACGATGGCTTGATTGGCACAACAATAGCCAAAGTCTTCGCATTGCGCGATGCCAAAGCGCTGAACATGGTGAGAAAATCGCTTCAACTTCTCAAAATGAGAAGACTTGATAAGTGTGCCCCGCCATGAAGAATTCCGAGCGCAGTTTTGCCCGCCGTATCGACCTGACCTCGTTGCAGCTGTTTGTGGCTGTGTGCGAGCTTGGCAGCATTGGTCGTGCCGCCGAACGTGAATACATCGCCGCGTCTGCCGTCAGCAAGCGCCTGTCCGACCTGGAGGCCGCCGTCGACACCGCGCTGCTGTACCGCCACAGCCGTGGCGTGACGCTGACGCCCGCCGGCGAAAGCCTGCTGCACCATGCCCGCAACGTGCTGTACGGGCTGGAGCGCATGCAGGGCGAGCTGTCCGAATACGCCGACGGGGTGCGCGGCCATGTGCGCGTGCACGCCACCATCTCGGCCATCGTGCAGTTCCTGCCCGAGGACCTGGGCGCCTTCAGCAAGGAGCACCCGCAGATCAAGATCGACCTGCAGGAACACCTGTCGGCCGACGTGCTGCAGGCGGTGCACGAAGGCACGGCCGACCTCGGCATCTGCAACATGGGCCAGGCCAACACCAACGGCCTGCAGACCCGCCCCTACCGCACCGACCGCCTGGTGGTGGTCATGCCCGAGGCCCACGCCCTGGCCCAGCGCGAAGCCATCAGCTTCGAGGAAGTGCTGGAATGGGACATCGTCGGCCTGCAGGGCGGCAGCTCCATCAGCCTGGCCATGCGCGGCGCGGCCGCACGCTCCGGCCACCCCCTGCACCAGCGCATCCAGGTCACAAGCCTGGACGCCATGTGCCGCATGATCGACAACGGCCTGGGTATCGGCCTGATCCCCGACCGGGCGTTCGAGCTCATGCACGGCGTCGGGCACCTGAAGAGCGTGACCCTGACCGACGCCTGGGCACAGCGCACCCTGAGCCTGGTGGCCCGCGACTTCGAGGCCCTGCCGGTGACATCGCGGTTGCTGGTGGAACACCTCGGCAAAGGCTGGGAGCCTGCCCCCAAACCCGCTGCCTAAAATTTCGAGAGACAACCTCCCTACCCACGAGAAGAGAACACCATGGGACGCACCCTTTACGACAAGATTTTTGACGAGCACGTCATCCACACCGAGGAAGACGGCACCTCCATCCTCTACATCGACCGCCACCTGGTGCACGAAGTCACCAGCCCGCAGGCCTTCGAAGGCCTGCGCCTGGCCGGTCGCAAGCTGTGGCGCATCAACTCCGTGGTGGCCACGGCCGACCACAACACCCCCACCACCGGCTGGGAGCGCGGCTACGACGGCATCGAAGACCCGATCAGCAAGGAACAGATCACCACGCTGAACACCAACATCGCCGAATTCGGCTCGGCCGCCTTCTTCCCCTTCATGGACAAGGGTCAGGGCATCGTCCACGTGATGGGCCCCGAGCAAGGCGCCACCCTGCCCGGCATGACCGTGGTCTGCGGCGACAGCCACACCTCCACCCACGGCGCCTTCGGCGCGCTGGCCCACGGCATCGGCACCTCCGAGGTCGAGCACGTCATGGCCACGCAGACCCTGCTGGCCAAGAAGGCCAAGAACATGCTGGTGCAGGTCAACGGCAAGGTCGCGCCCGGCGTGACCGCCAAGGACATCGTGCTGGCCATCATCGGCAAGATCGGCACCGCCGGCGGCACGGGCTACACCATCGAGTTTGCTGGCCAGGCCATCCGTGACCTGTCCATGGAAGGCCGCATGACCGTGTGCAACATGGCCATCGAGGGCGGCGCCCGCGCCGGCCTGGTGGCCGTGGACGACAAGACCATCCAGTACGTCAAGGGCCGCCCCCTGGCGCCCACCGGTGCCGAATGGGAGGCCGCCGTGGCCTACTGGAAGACGCTGCACTCTGATGCCGATGCCCAGTTCGACCACGTGGTCGAGCTGAACGCCGCCGACATCGTGCCCCAGGTCACCTGGGGCACCAGCCCCGAGATGGTGCTGGGCGTGGACGCCACCGTGCCCGATCCCGACAAGGAAAAGGACCCCAACAAGCGCGGCGCCATCGAACGCGCGCTGACCTACATGGCGCTGGAGCCCGGCAAGCCGCTGAATGACATCTTCGTCGACAAGGTGTTCATCGGCTCGTGCACCAACAGCCGCATTGAGGACATGCGCGAAGCGGCCGCCGTGGTCAAGAAACTGGGCCAGAAGGTGGCCAAGAACATCAAGCTGGCCATGGTCGTGCCCGGCTCCGGCCTGGTCAAGGAACAGGCCGAGCGCGAAGGCCTGGATGTGATCTTCAAGGCCGCCGGCTTTGAATGGCGCGAACCCGGTTGCTCCATGTGCCTGGCGATGAACGCCGACCGCCTGGAACCCGGCGAGCGCTGCGCTTCCACCTCGAACCGCAACTTCGAAGGCCGCCAGGGCGCCGGGGGCCGCACCCACCTGGTCAGCCCGGCCATGGCGGCGGCAGCCGCCATCCACGGCCACTTCGTCGACATCCGCAAGTTCGCCTGATACCACCGACCCCGCGAGCCACACCATGAAGCCTTCTATCTCGATCCTCCTGATTGGCCTGGCCTTCACCCTGGGCGCCTGCAACACCGTCCAGGGCATTGGCCAGGACGTGCAGAAAGCCGGCAACGCCATCGAACGCGCGGCGCGCTGACCCCCGACACACCGATACCGCCATGCAAAAATTCACCATCCACCAGGGCCTGGTGGCCCCCATGGACCGCGAGAACGTCGACACCGACGCCATCATCCCCAAGCAGTTCCTGAAGTCGATCAAGAAGACCGGCTTTGGCGCCAACGCCTTTGACGAATGGCGCTACCTGGACCAGCCCGGCCAGCCCGGCGTGCCCGAAGCGCAGCGCAAGCCCAACCCCGACTTCGTGCTCAACCAGCCGCGCTACAAGGGCGCCAGCATCCTGCTGACGCGCAAGAACTTCGGCTGCGGCTCCAGCCGCGAGCACGCGCCCTGGGCGCTGGACCAGTACGGCTTCCGCGCCATCCTGGCGCCCAGCTTTGCCGACATCTTCTTCAACAACAGCTTCAAGAACGGCCTGCTGCCCATCGTGCTGCCCGAGGCCACGATCGACCTGCTGTTCCACGAAGTGGCGGCCTTCCCCGGCTACGAGCTGACCATTGATCTGGAGCGCCAGGTCATCGTGCGCCCCCAGGGCGAGGAAATCCCGTTCGACGTGATTCCCTTCCGCAAGTACTGCCTGCTCAACGGCTTTGACGATATCGGCCTGACCATGCGCCACGCCGACAAGATCAAGGCCTTCGAAGCCGAACGCCTGGCGCAAAAGCCCTGGCTGTCGCGCAGCCTGGTCCAGGGCTGACCCGCTTTCCATAACTATGAATCCATGAGCTGACAGCGCGCATCACACAAGGGTTTCAGAGTCTTTTCTAATTGGAACCCTTGCAATACGTGCGCAAGCAGCTCTCAAAACTTCGAGGAACACCATGAAAATTGCAGTCTTGCCCGGCGATGGCATCGGCCCCGAAATCGTTGCTGAAGCCGTGAAGGTGCTCAACGCCCTGGACCTGGACATCGAGATGGAATCCGCCCCCGTGGGCGGTGCCGCCTACGAAGCCGCCGGCCACCCCCTGCCCCCGGCCACGCTGAAGCTGGCCCAGGAAGCCGACGCCATCCTGTTCGGCGCCGTGGGCGACTGGAAGTACGACACGCTGGACCGTCCCCTGCGCCCCGAGCAGGCCATCCTCGGCCTGCGCAAGGCCCTGGGCCTGTTCGCCAACTTCCGCCCCGCCATCTGCTACAAGGAACTGACCCACGCCTCCAGCCTCAAGCCCGAGCTGGTGGCCGGCCTGGACATCCTCATCATCCGTGAGCTGACCGGCGACATTTACTTCGGCCAGCCGCGCGGGCGCCGCGTGGCCACCGACGGCCACTTCCCCGGCACCGAGGAAGCCTTCGACACCATGCGCTACTCGCGCCCCGAGATCGAGCGCATCGCCCACGTCGCCTTCCAGGCCGCGCAAAAGCGCGGCAAGAAGGTCACCAGCGTGGACAAGGCCAACGTGCTGGAAACCTTCCAGCTGTGGAAGGACGTGGTCACCGAGGTCGGCCAGCAGTACCCCGACGTGGCCCTTGACCACATGTACGTGGACAACGCCGCCATGCAGCTGGTCAAGGAACCCAAGCGCTTTGACGTGGTGGTCACCGGCAACATGTTCGGCGACATCCTGTCCGACGAAGCCTCCATGCTGACCGGCTCCATCGGCATGCTGCCCAGCGCCAGTCTGAACGACAAGAAGCAAGGCCTGTACGAGCCCAGCCACGGCTCGGCGCCCGACATCGCCGGCAAGGGCATCGCCAACCCCCTGGCCACCATCCTGTCGGCCGCCATGATGCTGCGCTTCAGCCTGGGTCAGGAAGCCGCCGCGCAGAAGATCGAGGCCGCCGTGCAAAAGGTGCTGGCCGATGGCCTGCGCACCGCCGACATCTACAGCGAAGGCACCACCAAGGTCTCCACCCGCGAAATGGGCGATGCCGTGGTCGCTGCCCTGGCCGCGGTCTGAGTCCACGCCCTGAACCGCCGCGCCCGGGGTGCGGCGGTTCAGGCAAACTCATGCACCTGCAGAAAATTTCATGGCCGGTGCACCGGGTTTCAGCGCCACAATGCGAAACCCAAAACCCTGCGGAGGGTAGAGATTAGTTTCTCTAAACCCGCATTAGTTCAGCTACAATCCACATCTTATGTTTGCCGCCCACTCCCCCACTGCCTCTCACAACGCTGCCTTGCTGGCAGGTGTGGCCGTGCGCGCGACAACCATTACGACGATCAAAGGCTGACCCAGCCCGGTTCGTCGCGCGCCCTCTCCCGGCCAGACGAGCCGGGCCCGGAAAGCAGGATTGAGCACATTCACATCTGTTTTCGCAACTCGGAAGGGCGTTTCAAATGAGCAAGCAATTGGTAGGTTTGGTGGGCTGGCGCGGCATGGTCGGCTCGGTGCTGATGGACCGCATGCAGGCCGAAGGTGACTTCGATCTGATCGATCCCGTGTTCTTCTCCACCTCCAACGCCGGCGGCAAGGCCCCGGCCATGGCCACGGTGCACACCCAGCTCAAGGATGCCAACGACATCGCCGAGCTGGCCAAGTGCGACATCATCATCACCTGCCAGGGCGGTGACTACACCAAGGAAGTCTTCCCCAAGATCCGCGCGGCCGGCTGGAACGGCCACTGGATCGACGCAGCCTCCTCGCTGCGCATGGAAGACGACGCCGTCATCGTGCTGGACCCCGTCAACGACGACCTGATCCAGGCCAAGCTGGCCGCCGGCGGCAAGAACTGGATCGGCGGCAACTGCACCAACTCCATCCTGCTGATGGGCCTGGGCGGTCTGTTCAAGGCCGGTCTGGTGGAGTGGGTCTCCTCCATGACCTACCAGGCGGCTTCGGGCGGCGGTGCCAACCACATGCGCGAGCTGCTCAAGGGCATGGGCGTGGTGCACGCAGCCGTGGCCGACGAGCTGGCCACGCCCGCGTCCGCCATCCTGGACATCGACCGCAAGGTGGCCACCACCATCCGCGAAGACGTGCCCACCGAATTCTTCGGTGCGCCCCTGGCAGGTGGCCTGATCCCCTGGATCGACGTGCAGCTGCCCAACGGCCAGTCCAAGGAAGAATGGAAGGGCCAGGCCGAGGTCAACAAGATCCTGGGCACCGCCGCCACCATCCCCGTGGATGGCCTGTGCGTGCGCATCGGCGCGATGCGCTGCCACTCGCTGGCTTTGACCCTGAAGCTGAAGAAGGACCTGCCCCTGGCAGAGATCGAAGCGCTGATCAAGGGCGGCAACCCCTGGGTCAAGTTCGTGGCCAACGACCGCTCCGAGACCGTGCAGCAGCTGACCCCCGCCGCCACCACCGGCGGCCTGGAAGTGGCCGTAGGCCGCGTGCGCAAGCTGAACATGGGCCCCGAGTACGTGTCGGCCTTCGTGATCGGTGACCAGCTGCTGTGGGGCGCGGCCGAACCGCTGCGCCGCATGCTGCGCATCCTGCTGGCACATTAAGCACGGCGCCGGCCCAGCACCCAGGGAAGCCGCACGGCTTCCCTTTTTTGTGGCCGCAGCGCCTGTGCCGACCACGGCAGACCCGGGTGTGGCTGTGTCGCCGCGACAACATTGCTTAACAATTCACTGCGCCAATCCACGGGCGCGCGGGCGCCCGCCGAAAATCCCAGGCAGCCGGACAATCGCGCGCGGGGGCCGGCCATCCGGGGCAAGGGCTTGCCATAATGGCGTCCAGCCTCAGTGAACCCTGGAAAAGGCTTGGATTCCCGTGCTTTGTGCGCGCTTGTCTGCCCCTGGCAATACTGCTAAGGTCGTTCGCAAGTGCCTACGCCCGGGCGCGCCCCTCCCCATACTTGCTGCCACCGCAGCGGCACAACACCTTTTGAACGTGACTGCAAACATGCATCGTTGGAAACTTTCAGCCCTGGCCGCCGCGGCCTTTGTTTCTGTGGCCCTTGCCCCCACCGATGCCGCAGCCCTGGCCCTGGGTCCCATCCGCATCCAATCGGCGTTGGGTGAAAACCTGCGCGCGGAGATCGCGATCCCGCAGATCACCGCAGCGGAAATGAACAGCCTGAGCGTGCAGATCGCCGCCCCCGAGGTCTTCCGTGCCCAGGGCATGGACTACAGCAGCGCCGCCCGCAGTGTGCAGGTCAGCCTGCAGCGCAACCCCGACGGCACGGCCAGCCTGCGCCTGAGCAGCAACACCCCGATCAATGAGCCGTTTGTCGACTTGGTGATCGACTCGCAGTGGAGCACCGGCAATTTGGTGCGCACCTATACCCTGCTGCTGGATCCCCCAGCCAGCCAGCGCCGCGCGCCCCTGCGCCCATGCCCGCCCAGGTGACGCCCCCCCCGTGGCCGCTG
>NZ_JAZHFR010000190.1:0-1068 GCF_036541385.1 Comamonas sp. GCA5
CACGGATGATGGTTTGCATGGCACAACTCCTGGTGAATGACGAATGAACTTCACTTACTTTGTACCTGACACTGCCCTGCAAACAGAGTCAAGAAAGTGGGAAGTCTTTCGTATTCAAATCCAGTTTGAGGCGAGTGACCCCAGACCCCGGCCGTGGCTAGGCCACGGCTGCCGTCTGAGGACGGCCCAGTTCAGTAAATCGATTCAATATGGCTGCTCGGATGTGCAGCTCGTTGACTTGGCGTTCAAAGGTGCGAGACATCACGCGTTCACCTAGCCGCTTGATGCAGTTCATCTTCGTTTCCACCAGACTTCGCCGGTGGTAGCCAATCCAGCGTTTCCAGATACTGCGTCCCAAGCGCCTGCACACAGCAATAGCTGCATTGCGGTGTTCAAAAACTGTTCCCCTGCGCACTCGTGCATTCTTGCGTGGAGGAATGATGGGTATAGCCCCGCGCCTGATGACCGCTTCGTAGGCAGGCTGTGTATCGTAAGCTCCATCACCAGTAAGACTTTTAAGTGCTTCATCTGGTGGCAATTGCTCCAGCAAATCGCAGAGCATTGAGGCATCGCTGACGTTGTTGCTCGTCACGCAGATTGCCCGAATCTGCAAGGTGTCGGCATCGATGCCTATGTGCAACTTACGCCACTGACGGCGATATTCGGCCCCGTGCTTTTTGCACTTCCATTCGCCTTCACCCAGAAACTTGATGCCTGTTGAGTCAACCAGAAGGTGCAAGCCTGCTTTGCTGCGAGAGTACGGAATCTGGACATTCAAATCTCGCTGTCGCCTGCACAGGGTGCTGAAGTCTGGCACTGGCCATGCAAGGCCGCACAGTTGAAGCACCGATTCCACCAAGCCTGTGGTTTGCCTCAGCGCCAAGCCAAACAAGTTTTTAAGGGTCAAGCAAAACTGGATGGCAGCATCAGAGAACTTCGGACTACGTGGGCGTGTCCGAATTTTTGTGTAAACGGTTCGGACTTCAATTGACGGAGATGCGGTCTCCGAACTCAATGGTAAAGCGGGTCAGCGCAGCCTTCCAATCCCGGATGGGCATGGTCCACTTC
>NZ_JAZHFR010000191.1:0-1043 GCF_036541385.1 Comamonas sp. GCA5
GTCCAGGACAAGGGCTGTCTTACGCTTGGCTGTCCAGCGCTTGATGTCGTCTTCCATCAGGGTGCTCATCGTCGTTTCCTTCAACGTTAACACCTGAGCAGGAATTCACTGGGTCAATACATGGAGGCGGATTGGGCTTGGATGTTTGTGGTGCTGGCTGCTGATCGCTGGTCGCGCGGCGGCTGGCTTGGCCTCACTTGCCCTGGGGAAGGGGTCCACGCAGTGCCGTGGGCGCTCTCCACGTCTTTTCAAGAATGTGAGCTGCTTGCGCTTGATAGATAAGCGTTAGAGGCCAATTTGGTCTTGATGATTGTTTTGATTCTTGCTGGCCGCTTGTCGCGCGGCGGCGACTGACTTTCCTTTGCTTGCTCAAAGGAAAGTAAGCAAAGGAAAGAGCACCCTGCTACCCGTGTCCCTTTGGGCTTTGCTGCGCAAATCCCAAGCGGGCAACCTGCGGTGCTCGATCACAGGGAGGGGCCGCAGAACTCACTGCGCGGCTGTGCCGCTCCGTTCAAACAACTGCGGCCAATCAGATGACGAAGCAGATGCGTCCTGCGGCGCATCTGCCCACCCTGCGCTCTGCGCGCCTCGGCACGCGTAGAAGGGCTTGCGGCGAAGCCCCCAGCCTGCTTGGAGCCTGCTTTTGCAGGCTGTCTCAATATTGATCACAAATGTGAGCTGCTTGGGCTTGCTGGATAAGCGCTAGATGCCAATTTGGCTTGAATGTCTGTTTCGATGCTTACTGGCCGCTTGCCGCGCGGCGGCGACTTACTTTTCTTTGCTTCGCCACAGGAAAGTAAGCAAAGGTGCCCCTGCTACCCATGTCCCTGCGCTGCGGGCAACCTGCGGTGCTCAATCCCAGTCAGATGACGCAGCCGATGCGTCCTGCGGCGCCTCCGCACGGGTAGAAGGGCACTAACTAGGTGTCGGGTCCCGGATGATTACGCACGTTCTTGACGAATAAATCAGGAGCTTTCATCTTCCATTTTTTGAGTGCTTGGACTGGGGCTTCATGCCCCAGTGCCTTTTGTGGCAAGTGGTGG
>NZ_JAZHFR010000192.1:0-1006 GCF_036541385.1 Comamonas sp. GCA5
AACCCGGCCTGGTGATCCTGGGCAAGCAGGCCATTGACGGCGACAACAACCAGACCGGCCAGATGCTGGCGGCCCTGGCCGACCTGCCCCAGGCCACCTTCGCCTCCAAGGTCGAAGTCGCTGGCGACAAGGTCCACGTGACGCGCGAAGTGGACGGTGGCCTGGAAACCCTGGCGCTGAGCACCCCCGCCATCATCACCACCGACCTGCGCCTGAACGAGCCCCGCTACGTGACGCTGCCCAACATCATGAAGGCCAAGAAAAAGCAGCTGGATGTGGTCAAGCCCGAAGAGTTGGGCGTGGACGTCGCACCCCGCATCCAGACCCTGAAGGTGGCCGAGCCCGCCAAGCGCGGCGCCGGCGTCAAAGTCCCTGACGTTGCCACTTTGGTGGACAAACTGAAGAACGAAGCCAAGGTCATCTGACCCCCTGAGCCGCTTCGCGTCTTCCCCCAGGGGGGACGACAGCCTCGCGTCGGGGCGGCCCTAGCTCGCTGTCCCTGGCTTTGGGGCGTGCGGGTTTTGAAGGCCGCGCCCCATGCGCAGACTTCGCAAGAACGTAAAGAATTTTGGAGTTGACATGACTTCTCTCGTAATCGCTGAACACGACAACGCCTCCATCAAGGGCGCCACCCTGAACACCGTGACCGCGGCCAAGGCCTGCGGTGGTGACGTGCACGTGCTGGTCGCTGGTGAAGGCGCCGCAGCCGCTGCCCAGGCCGCCGCCCAGATCGCTGGCGTGTCCAAGGTCATCCACGCCGATGGCGCCAGCCTCAAGGACGGCCTGGCCGAGAACATCGCCGCCCAGGTGCTGGCACTCCAGGGTGATGGTGCCGGCAACTACAGCCACATCCTGTTCCCCGCCACCGCCTCGGGCAAGAACGCTGCCCCCCGCGTGGCCGCCAAGCTGGACGTGGGCCAGATCAGCGACATCACCGCCGTGATCGCCGCCGACACCTTCGAGCGCCCCATCTACGCCGGCAACGCCATCGCCACCGTGCAGTCGG
>NZ_JAZHFR010000193.1:0-973 GCF_036541385.1 Comamonas sp. GCA5
TACACAGGCTCCTACAACCGAGTCGCTGCCTTTGCCAGAGTGTGGAAGGCTCAGTGTCATGCGACTGAGCAGACATCAGGGCGAGGCGTTTTTGTGCCCCTGGTCTTCGGCGCTGGCGAAGCCTTCCAGTTTGACTGGAGCGAGGATTGGGCTGTCATTGCGGGTGTGCGCACCAAGCTGCAAGTGGCTCACTTCAAGCTCAGCCACAGCCGAGCCTTCTATCTACGGGCCTATCCGCTACAAACCCATGAGATGCTGTTCGATGCCCACAACCGTGCCTTTGCGGTGTTGGGAGGCATCCCTAGGCGAGGTATCTACGACAACATGCGCACAGCCGTTGATCGTGTCGGCCGTGGCAAGCTCAGAGAGGTCAATGCCCGCTTCAGTGCGATGGCCAGCCACTTCCTGTTCGAGGCACAGTTTTGCAACCCGGCCTCGGGATGGGAGAAGGGTCAGGTCGAGAAGAATGTTCGGGACGCTCGCCATCGTATCTGGCAATCTGCACCAGCGTTTCCGACACTCAGAGCCCTCAACGATTGGCTAGAGCAACGGTGTCAGCAGTTATGGCAAGAGATTGCGCATGGCCAATTGCCTGGCTCTGTCGCGGATGTTTGGGTCCAGGAGCGCCCAGCCTTGATGCCCATGCCTCGTCCGTTTGACGGCTTTGTCGAGCATGCCAAACGGGTCTCGCCCACCTGCCTAGTTCACTTTGAACGCAATCGCTACAGCGTGCCAGCCTCTTATGCCAACCGGCCTGTGAGCTTGCAGGTTTATGCCGACCGCCTGGTCGTCGTGGCCGAAGGCCAGTTCGTCTGTGAACACCCGCGCATCATTGAGCGCAATCACCAAGGCTCTGGGCGTACGGTCTATGACTGGCGCCATTACTTGGCCGTATTGCAGCGCAAGCCTGGCGCATTGCGCAACGGTGCGCCGTTTGCCGAGTTGCCAGACGCATTCAAACGACTGCAAGCTT
>NZ_JAZHFR010000194.1:0-962 GCF_036541385.1 Comamonas sp. GCA5
CGATGGCGCGCTGGACTTCGCCGGCGGCGCCGTGGTGCACGTGAACGCCGGCGCGGCAGGCCTGGCCTGCGCCTGCTACCTGGGCAAGCGCACGGGCTATGGGCGCGAGGCCTTCCAGCCCTACAACCTGGGCTGGACCATGCTGGGTGCTTGCCTGCTGTGGGTGGGCTGGTTCGGCTTCAACGGCGGCTCGGCCCTGGCGGCCGATGGGCGCGCGGCCCTGGCCATGGTGGTCACGCACCTGGCGGCCGCGGGTGGCGCCCTGGGCTGGGCGCTGGGCGAATGGCTGCTGCACCGCCGCATGTCGGTGCTGGGCCTGTGTTCGGGCCTGGTGGCCGGGCTGGTGGCCGTGACCCCGGCGGCGGGCTTTGTGGACATGGGCGCAGGCCTGCTGATCGGCGCCATCGCCGGGCTGGTCTGCTACTGGGGGGCCACGGGTTTCAAGCGCTGGCTGGGGGCTGATGACTCGCTCGATGTATTCGGCGTGCACGGCATCGGCGGCATCGTCGGTTCGCTGCTGACCGGGGTGCTGGTCAGCGGCACGATTTCCGGGGCCAGCGGCAACCTGCTGGCGCAGTCCGTGGCGGTGGTCGCGGTGGCCGCGTTCAGCTTTGCCGCCACCTGCGTGCTGATGTGGCTGACCGACCGCCTGGTGGGGGTGCGCGTGGATGCCCAGGCCGAGCAGCAGGGCCTGGACATCAGCGAGCACCGCGAACACGTGGGCGCCTGACCCACCCGGCGGCCTGGGCCGCCCGCACAAGGAGGATGCCGATGGCGAACACCGAACGCATGGCCGCAGCCGCTCACCTGCACGTGGCGCTGCGGCGCAAGGCGGGCCGCGTGACCGATACCGACTGGATGGCGCTCAACGACGAGTACGCCCGCGAGATCGTGCGCGGTCGGCGCGGCCGCGCTGCGGAGGACGGCGATGCCGCCCTGGCCGGGCTGGCCGACCGGCTGGC
>NZ_JAZHFR010000195.1:0-941 GCF_036541385.1 Comamonas sp. GCA5
TCTGGGCGTACGGTCTATGACTGGCGCCATTACTTGGCCGTATTGCAGCGCAAGCCTGGCGCATTGCGCAACGGTGCGCCGTTTGCCGAGTTGCCAGACGCATTCAAACGACTGCAAGCTTTGCTCCTGAAGCAACCTGGCGGCGACCGTGAGATGGTGGAGGTGCTTGCCTTGGTGTTGCAGCACGATGAGCAGGCCGTCCTGGCCGCTGTCGAGTTGGCTCTTGAGGATGGCGTACCCCGCAAGACCCACATCATCAATGTCTTGCACCGCCTCATTGATGGAACACAGGAACCTGAGCCCATCCATTCACCCCAAGCCTTGGCCTTGATCGTTGAGCCACAAGCCAACGTCGTGCGCTATGACCAACTCCGACAGGTGCGCCATGCGTCATGACCCCGCCATCGCTGCGATCATCATCATGCTGCGCCAACTCAAGATGTTTGGCATGGCCCAGGCCGTGACAGAACTTGCCGAGCAAGGCTCACCAGCCTTTGAAGCAGCACACCCCATACTGTCGCAACTGCTCAAGGCCGAGAGTGCTGAGCGAGAAGTGCGCTCCATTGCCTATCAGCTCAAGGCAGCCAAGTTCCCTGTCTACAGGGACCTGGCGGGCTTTGACTTCGCCCACAGCGAGGTCAATGAAGCCTTGGTACGCAACCTTCATCGCTGTGAATTCATCGATAAAGCCAACAATGTGGTGCTTGTCGGTGGACCCGGTACTGGCAAGACGCACATTGCTACGGCACTGGGTATTCAGGCCATTGAGCACCACCGTCAAAGGGTGCGCTTCTTCTCTACTGTGGAATTGGTTAATGCCTGGGCGTGTCCGAATTTTTGTGTAAACGGTTCGGACTTCAATTGACGGAGATGCGGTCTCCGAACTCAATGGTAAAGCGGGTCAGCGCAGCCTTCCAATCCCGGATGGGCATGGTCCACTT
>NZ_JAZHFR010000196.1:0-929 GCF_036541385.1 Comamonas sp. GCA5
CGCCGCCTGGCGCCCTGCAGCAGGGCCAGCACCTCGTCGTGCGAGGCCAGCATGTGCCGCGCATGGCCGCGCAGCAGCCGCCCGGCCGAGGTCGGCACCACCGGCGTGCTGCGCTCCAGCAGTTGCGCACCCAGCTCTTCCTCCAGCTTCTTGATGTGGGCCGTCACGTTGGACTGCACGGTGTGCAGCTGTTGCGCGGCCGCGCCGAAACTACCGGTCTCGCACACGGCCTCGAAGATGCGCAGGGATTTGAGTTGCATGCCACCACCTCATCACGAAAGAAGATTCCTGCCTTCATTTTGAATCATTGGACAAGATGCAGCACGCCGCTAAGCTGTGGACTCCTGCCACCCGACCCTGCGCGCCGTGATCCAACGCAACGAACTTCCGCTTTTCCTCACCGGCTTTCTGGCCACGCTCAGCGGCGTCGGGCTGGCGCGCTTTGCCTACACCGCGCTGATGCCGCAGATGGTGCTGGCCGGCTGGTTCACCGGCGAGCAGGTGGCCTACCTGGGCGCGGCCAACCTGCTGGGCTACCTGATCGGGGCGCTGGCCGCCGCGCCGCTGGCCGAACGCCTGGGCGCCGTGCGCGTGCTGCAGGGCTGCTGGATCGCGGTGACGCTGAGTTTTCTGGGCTGCAGCATGGCCCAGCCCATGGCCGTGTTCTTCGTCTGGCGCCTGGTGTCCGGCATTGCCGGGGCCACGCTGATGGTGCTGGGCCCCTCGGTGGCCATGGCGGCCACGCCGCTGGCACGCCGCGCGGCGCTGGGGCCGCTGATGTTCAGCGGCATCGGCGTGGGCGCGCTGCTGTCGGCCACCCTGGTGCCGGCCCTGGCCAGCAAAGCCTGAGCGCCGTCTGGTGGGCCTGGCCCTGGTCTGCGCGGCCACCACCGTGGGTGGGCGTGCGCCAGGCGCGCCAGCTGCCGGCG
>NZ_JAZHFR010000197.1:0-922 GCF_036541385.1 Comamonas sp. GCA5
CTGCCGCTGGGGTGGGCACGGGCTGGCCGGCCAGCTGCGCTGGTCGGCAGGGCCAGCAGGTGCGTGGCCCACGGCAGTTGCGTGCGCCAGGCCTGCAGGGCCGGGTGGTCGGCCTTGTGCACCAGCACGGCCAGGGTGGTGACGGCCGGTGCCTGGTCCGCCGGCCAGTCCGGTTGCTGCACCAGCCAGTCGCAGGCCTGCTGCCACAGCGCCTGCAGGTGGTCCGCACGGGCCGTGGCGCGCAGGCCCAGGCCCGCTACCAGGGGCTGCGTGGCGCTCACCGCTGCCACACCCATTGCACCAGCGGGCGCGCGGCCTTCCAGCTGCGCATGCGGCCCAGGGCCTCCACGCTGGACAGCTCCAGCCGCTGCAGCTGCCCGCCGTGGCTGGCGTGCAGCTGGACCAGCAGGGCCTGGGTTTCCAGCGTCACGCCGTTGACCACCAGGCGGCAGCCCGCGGGCATGGCAACTTGCAGATGTTCAAACAGGGTGGCGTCGAAGCCGCCGCCCACAAACACGGCCTGCGGCCGCGGCAGATCCTGCAAGGCCTGGGGCGCTGTGCCGTGGATGCAGCGCAGCGCCTGCTGCAGGCCAAAACGTTGGGCGTTGCGCTGGATGTTGGCCACGCGCGTGGCGTGCTGCTCGATGGTGATGGCCTGGCCCCCGGCCAGGCACCATTCCACCGAGACCGAGCCGGAGCCCCCACCGATGTCCCACAGGCATTGGCCGTGGCGCGGTGCCAGGGCGGCCAGCGTCATGGCGCGGATGGGGGCCTTGGTGATCTGGCCATCGTGGGCGTACCAGGCGTCGGGCCGGCCGGGGGTGGTGGGCAGGCCTTCCTGCTGCGCGCTGTGCGCCAGCACGGCCACGCAGACCGGCGATTGCGCCGGGTCTTCGGCCAGGGCGGTGGCGACGCTCGGCCG
>NZ_JAZHFR010000198.1:0-885 GCF_036541385.1 Comamonas sp. GCA5
AGTGGACCATGCCCATCCGGGATTGGAAGGCTGCGCTGACCCGCTTTACCATTGAGTTCGGAGACCGCATCTCCGTCAATTGAAGTCCGAACCGTTTACACAAAAATTCGGACACGCCCGCAAGAAGGTGCGCACAACACGTCCAGATGCAGCAAGGCCATGCCCGCTAGACCTCGTCAACCGCCAGTTCACAGCTCAGCGCCCTGACCAGCTTTGGGTTGCAGACTTCACCTATATATCAACATGGCAAGGGCAAATGTTTGTGGCCTTTGTGATTGATGTCTATGCCCGCCGCATAGTGGGTTGGCGGGTCAGCAGCCACATGCGTACGGACTTTGTGGTGGATGCGCTGGAGCAGGCGCTGTATGCCAGACAACCTTCAAGCGATACGAAACTGATTCACCACTCCGATAGGGGGAGCCAGTATGTGTCTATTTGCTACACAGAGCGTTTGGAGGAAGCTTGCCTGATGCCTTCGGTGGGCAGTACCGGCGATTCCTATGACAACGCCTTGGCCGAAACCATCAATGGTCTTTACAAAACGGAGGTTATCTACAAGCGAGGACCGTGGAAAACAAAGGAATCACTGGAGCTGGCAACGCTGCAATGGGTGCACTGGTTCAACCATGACAGGCTGCTGGAATCCATAGGGCATATACCGCCAGCGGAAGCTGAGGCAAACTACTGGCGGCAAGTTGCCAATACCGTGCAGGCTAACGCCTGCACTTCAACAAACTAGCCTCCACCAAACCCGGTGTGATTCATTGGGCTTGCAGCGCTTGAGCGCCTGCAGTGCCCCTTTGCGATCCGTCACCTCAGCCGTGGTCACCGCTATGGCATGCGGCAAGCCCTGGGCATCCACCGCGATGTGGCGCTTGATGCCCG
>NZ_JAZHFR010000199.1:0-883 GCF_036541385.1 Comamonas sp. GCA5
GCCGCCAGGCGGCGCCGGGGGGCGCTGTGCATCGGCTCCATGGAGACCACGGCCGCGCTGCGCCTGCCGCCGCTGCTGGCCCAACTGCACCGCCGCCACCCCGGCATGGTGATGGAGCTGCGCACCGGCCCCACGGCCTTTCTGGTCGACGAGATGCTGGCCGGGCGGCTGGACTGCGCCCTGGTC
The DNA here is from genome assembly GCF_036541385.1 of Comamonas sp. GCA5. NCBI lineage: Bacteria > Pseudomonadati > Pseudomonadota > Betaproteobacteria > Burkholderiales > Comamonadaceae > Comamonas > Comamonas sp. GCA5. Next base: position 187 of record NZ_JAZHFR010000199.1, read on the forward strand.
GCCGGCCAGCCACCGCAGCCGCGGCTGCAGGCCTGGCCGGTGTTCCGCGAAACCCTGGTGCTGGTCGGCAGTGCGCCGCTGGCGCAGTTCCCCACGCCGCAGCAGCTGTGCCCGCAGCCCTTTCTGGCCTTCCGCCAGGGCTGCAGCTACCGCCAGCGCATCGAGCTGCTGCTGGCCAGCCAGGGCATCACCTCGGCGCGCATCATGGAGCTGGGTTCGCTGGACGCCATCCTGGGCTGCGTCGCTGCCGGCATGGGCTATGCGCTGCTGCCACAGTCCGTGGTGCAGGCCCAGCAGGCGCGCTTTGGCGTGCAGGGCTGCGCGCTGCCCCCGGGGCTGGCCGACATCGCCCGGGTGGACACCTGCCTGGTCACCGGCCCCGAGGCCAGCTGGTCGCCCGCGCTGCGCGCTTGGGTGCAGCTGCTGCACGAGACCGTGGCACCGACCCAGGCCATGACCGAAACCGAAGAACTCCTGATGGCATAGCGCCCTGCGCAGGCGCAGCAAGCGCTGCAGGCCTATTTGGCATATTTTTTCTGAGGCGGCGCTCAGGGGCTGGCGGGCACCAGGGTGCGGCGGTACTGCATGGCCTCGGCCACGTGGGCGCTGGCGATGTGGGGGCTGCCGGCCAGGTCGGCGATGGTGCGCGCCACGCGCAGCGCGCGGTGGGTGGCGCGGGCCGACCAGCCAGGCGGTC
>NZ_JAZHFR010000019.1:0-51509 GCF_036541385.1 Comamonas sp. GCA5
ACAAAAACATAGCGGCGCTTGTCCTCATCGTGCATCTGGGGCAGGTACTTCACATCTACATGTACATAGCCAGGCTCATACGCCTTGAAGGGTTTGTGCTCGCCCTCAGGCTTGGGCTGTATGGGCAATCTGGAGTGGCCTCGTCTGCGCAGCAAGCGATCCAGCGCAGAACGGCTCATGGCAGGCTCAATAAACTCCCGCACCACTGCCAGCAAATCATCGAGCGGCAGCAGCAGTTGGGTGCGCAGATAGACCACCAATTCTTCCTGTGCCGCATTGAGCGTGGTCTGCAATCGGTGCGGCGTATGACTGGCATCGTGCACCGTAGTGCGATGACGCCACTTGCGCACCGTGTCCAGGCCAATGCCGTATTGCTGGGCCAACTCCCGGTCAGTGCTACTGGCTTGCTGCAATGCACGTCGTGAGCAGGCGTGGTCGTTGCGTTCTTGTGTAGAGCAATCAACATAGCGGCTCCTTGGAAGACGATTGCCATGTTGCCACAACAGCCTGCAGCACTTGTCTGCTATGGAGCAACGGGCGCTTGGTTGTAAGCAGCCAATCATCCGGGACCTGACACCTAATCGACGTTGTCTTATTAGCCCTCCAAGGGCATTGAGTTGAATTGACTTTTTACGGCGGAACTTAATCGAACCAGATCCCCTAACGCCCTGGCACTGCGCAATGCAGGGCCACGCCTGCAGGGCACCTTGAGCAATTTGCAGCGCTGAGTTGAGCAGGAAAATTTCACGATCGACGCAGATTTTTGCAATAAAACTGCAAGAGCAGGGCGAGGCAATCACCTGGTGATTGCCTTCACGCAGCCGGGAGAGAGCCTAGTCTTTCTGCAGGTGCTGCATAGCACCTGCGGGAAGCTGGGTGAACGGGAGGCACCCTGCACCATGCCATGAGGGGATGTTCGGGAGCGAAGCGGGCAGAGGTGCAAGGCACCTCTGATCGGTTTGCGGAGTTCTGCCAAGCAGAGCACGAGCTCGACCAGGCAGAGCCTGGGGCTGTCTGCAGCGAAGCTGCAGCTCAGCAGGAGAAAGAAGGCGGGGCTTGGGTGCGCGCATGCGGCGTTTGGGGCGTGCGGCCGGCAATTCGCCTTGCGTCGCGCAGCGTTCCGGGTGATGTGCTCACAGCGCAGCCAGCGCGCCAGGCAAGGGCTTCCAGAAGATGGGATTGGTTTAGCTGCCGCGTCGTAGCGGTCGCACAAGCACTGGCCGGTTACGCGTGGCGCACAGCCTGGCCAGGCATGCCGCCAACTCGTCGCTGATAAACAGGGCTGTTGCGCGTCAGCGCTTCTGCAGCATGTGCTCCTATGATGCGAAAAAAGGAGAGGGCATGTATAGACGACAGCAAGCAGAAAGCGACTGGGGATTTTTCGGTGATGTAGCCAAAATTGCCCTGGGCGTATTCATCGGCAGCATGGCAGCCATCTTGGCCTATGAGGGCGTGCTGGCCTGGCGCGCAGAGCAGGCTGCACGGCAGCTTGCACAAGAACTAAAAGCCATGAACGACCAGCAAAGGCAAGCTCAGCAACAGATGTTGCAGCAACAAAAAGAAGAGCAACGACGCCAGATACGGCAGGAGCTGGAGAAAGACTGGCAGCGACAGCAGATAGAGGTTGCCGCCAAGCGCAAGGAAGCAGCTTGGCAGAGCTACTACAAGCCGTCACCGATTTGCCGCCTGGATAACGTGCGTGCCGACTGCGCCAATGAACACATGAGAGCAAGGCGCGCATTCGAGGCCGAATACCGCGACTAGCGGACGTCAAAGATGGGGCTATTGGCTGTTTTGTCCACTTCGGCCAGTGCTTTTTCAAGCTCAAGGATTTGGCGTTGCTGCTTTGCAATCTGGCGTTTGAGCATCGCGTTTTCCTGAAACTGGAGCCTTCCCCAGTTCACGGCATCGCAGTTTGCAGCCAATTGGCCCCATGTGGACTCCCAAAACAGGACCAACATAACCACACGCGGTGCTTGGCCTTTGCTGCGGTAGCTGCCCAAAGTTCGGGGCGAAATATTCAGGAATTTGGCCAGATCAGTATCGTTGCGCCCGATGTTGTCCAGCATCGAATGGAGGTGCGGAAGTTGCGCGGGTCTAGGTGCTCGGAACATGCGCAAAGCTGGTCACATCAGGCCGTGCGCAGTGGTTCGAAAACAGGGGTGTTGCTGTCGCTGCTACGGCGCGTGCAAACGCCTGTTTTGTCGATTAAACATAATATACAGACTAGCATCCTTGGCTTGCGTTTCTGCTACAGCGGCAGTAGCAGGGGCGGCAGCACCCATCAGCGTTCCAGCGATGGCAGCTCCGGTTATGAATTTGCGCACCATGCGTGATTTGCAGGCGCTTTCGCGCTCGCTTTCTAGTGCTGCAATCACGATCCATTTCTCCACCGGCTCGCCCAGTTCTTCAGCCAGTGCACCGGCGATTGCGGGGCTTACATTTCCGCGAATTTTTGCGTTGTGCAGGGCGTTTCTGGATAGGTTCAGCTTCTTGTGCCACCACGGCGCAGGGTGCAGTTCTAGAGCCTTGTCTAGCAGTTCCATGGTGTTTTGCATAGCTTGATCTCCTTGTGTTGCTAAATGCACTCACTATGAGTGCAGAGATGCACACGGTTCGAGTGCATTGTATTGTTTGCTCCGCACACAACGTGTGTGCAAATAGGAGCCGCAAGCATGTCTTCAACACCAAACAGTTTCCCTCGGTACAAAGGCCACAAGCCTGATTGCATGTGCGCTACGTGTGAGTACCCAGCACCAAACAGTCCCCGCCGTTTAAGTCCAACACCTGCCCCTACAAGCCTCAGCGAAAGCGTTGCGGCTCCCGCTGAGGTGGGGCAGGTGGGGGGCACCCGAGCACCACAAAAGCCTGTTTGTCGTCGTGGCACTTGCCCTGCGGATCGTCTTTGCCTTGCATGCGAGTTCCCGATGACTCTTTCTGATGCTGGCTCTGCTGATCCTGTGATTGAGCAGTTCCAGCGCTGGCTGGAAACCAAGGCCCATGCGGCTTTCCAGAAGGTGTCTGGATCCTCGCGCCATTACCCGACCCCAGAAGAGTTGGGCAACGCCTTGGTTTTTGCAGAGTGCCGCGCTGCCACCAAGCTGCTTATGCAGTTCAAGTTGGAGCAGGGCGCATGACCTCCATGCCTCTCCATCAGCAACGCCAGCTCCGCGCAGTGGCCATGACTTTGCTCACAGTCAAGCCCCCTGTCTACGTCACATCCGGTGGCGTCATGGCTGCCCGTGACTACAAAGCCAAGTGCGCATTGGTCAATCGCTTTGCTCGTGGCGGCGTGCTCACGTCCCCCGTTCATGCAGCAATCGCGCAACTCGCATCCATGCACGGTATTGACCTCAAAACCGTAGCGCAGGGCGCGGAGGGGGCCCCGCTTGCGGGGGAGGCTTCTGCGCCTGGCGCTGCTATCAATTTTGGGGGGCAAGCCCGGCCTTGCACACCGCCTGTCCCCGTAGGTAACACGGGGACAACTTCTACGGGGCAGGGCGTATGACCAAGCACCGTAATGACTTGGTTTTGGAGGGCAACGAAATCAAGGCCCGCATCCATGCCGAGCAGATCAAGCATCGCGGGTATGTGCACACCGATTGGGTCCGCTTCACGGTCCATCGTCGCAATGCTCCCTTGCCTTCTGAGGAGCTGCTTTTCCCCCGGCCTGAGTTCACCTCCAGCCATTACCACGTCAGTGACCATGCCCGCCTGAGCATGTGCATGGACGATGGCAAGCCCGAGCGCCGTCACGAAGTCCGTCTCGCAAATGCTCTGCGTGAAATGTCCGATTCTGATCAGATGGCCGGAGCCCAGGCTTTCGAGATGGCAAAGGATGTGGCAAGCATCCTGGGTGCCGATTTCATGGTTGATCCAGAAGTTCGCAAGGGCAAAGACTTCTACCGCCATCGCCTGGATATTTTGCGCAAAGGACACCCTGTCGGCTGGGTCGGATTCCTGAGTACCTCCGCTGGCTCTAGAGGTGATGCCCAGTCCCAAACCCTGCACGTCAACCTGGAGGGCATGGCCTGCACCTTCGCCCAAACCGGATGGCGCGACACCCTGGCCGACTACATCGACCAGCACCGCGGATTGTTGACCCGCATCGACCTCGCCGTTGACTTCTTCGACGGTATCGCGGGGGGTATGGAACGCTTCCGTGATGAATACAAGTCCGGCTTGATGGATCACCTGGGCCAGCGCCCAGGCCATCGCCTGGATGGCACATGGGACTGCGATCACGTTGCGATTAACAAGGGCCGCAGCTTCTACCTGGGCAACCGTGCCTCCGGCAAGCTGACCAACATTTACGAAAAAGGGCTCCAGCTCTACGGCCCCGAATCCTCCAGCCAGTGGACCCGGTTTGAGCTGCGCTACGGCAATCAAAAACGCCTGCTGCCCACTGACATGCTGCGCCGCCCTGCCGACTTCTTCGCCGGGGCCAGCGACTGGCATGCGGCAATCCTGCGCGAACACGGAGCCCAGGCATTACCTGAGCCAATCCCCTGTGAGGCCCGCTTGCCTGTCCAGACCATCGAAGCGGAAGTTGAACGCAATGCCCGGTGGTTCATTCGCACAGCCGGTGCCTCGGCTTGCTTGGCAATCAAGTACCTCGATGAAAAAACCATGTTCACCCTGCTCGATGACGAAAGCCGGATTCCTGGCCGTCTTCGCAAGTTCTCCATGGCCGAAGTCAAGGCCGCATACCTCGACGTTTTCAAGCGGATCAGCAGTAAAGGGCGCGCTGAACCCGCATTCGCTTAATGCCCGAACCAAGGAAAAACCATGCGTTTCAATGCTCAAGCCGTTCTCACCGGTATCAAGTCCAGCAAGGGTCAGATCGACGGCGGTCGTGCCTTTGACTCCACCACGTTCCACCTGCAAGTGGACCTCGCTGAATCCACCATGGGTGAAACCATCGGCCGCGTGACCCGGCCTTTCAAGTGTGGGGACAGCACCGAAATCGCCAAGTGGGCCAACTACAAAAAGCAGTGGCCGGAAGCGGGCGTCCCCGTGGATTGCGTGTTCGAGATGGCTGCCGGTGCGCAGGACTCTTCCAAGCTGGTCCTGGTCTCCATCAAGCCCGCTGCTGCCCCGAAGGTCTGATATGTCCCGCTACGTGATCCAGTCGGCCACTACGGGCGCTTTCCTGGCTCCTGACCCATCCACTGGGTTCGGTGAGCCGGCTTGGGTCATGTTGTTGGATGAGGCGGGGGTGGTCGATGACCTCGAATCCTGCGCTGAACTCATTGAAGACCACTGCGAGCCCTTCCACCGTGCCAAAGCCATCGACCTCCACGCCCTATGACTTGGACCCTTTACACCCAGCTTCCCCAGGTGCTGGCCGTCTGCTTGTGTGGGTGGCTCCTGCTTCGCCACATCGACGCCCAGCTCAGCGAAATCATCCAGTAGGACCAGACATGAACGAAAACTTTGTTTGCCATGACTGCGGTGCTGAATTTGACTCTTCAGATATTGATGACTCGCAGCAGTCTGATGGTGATCCGACCTGCCCTGAATGCGGCTCCGAAGATGTTGGGTCTGCCTGATGCGAGTCCTCATTTGTGCTGTCGATCAACCCGTTTGCCCGCCTGAGTCGCAGGCCTGGATGGACCTCGCCCAGGTGCTGCTGGACCCGTCTGTGTTGGGCCTTACTCCGGAATCCGTCCTTCTGGTTGCCTCCTTCGGTGCCGTCCCCGTTCTCGGTGCTTATCTGGTGGGCTATGGGATCGCTTTAGCAAAGGGGCTCATTCGCAAGGTTTGACAGGGCAGAGCAGAGCCCCGTGGCTCTCCTGTGCCGCTGTTGGCACGTTCTCAGCAATTTCTCTGAAAGGAATCATCATGCTGAATCGCACTCTGGGCATTGCCCGCAAGTACGGCTCCAAGGCCGCCGCGCTGACCGTTATCGCTGGTGCTTCGGTGCCTGCATTCGCTCAATCCACCAACCCCATCGTTCAAATGATCGAGCAGATCGGCCTGGATGGCGTTGCTGCTGCCGTCATCGCGATGGGTGTTCTGATCGTCGGTGTCGCCATGGCCTTCAAGGCTCCTGACGTTGCCAAGCGCGGCGTTCGCAAGGTCTAAGGCGCAGTCATGGCTGCAAGCGCTGTTCTCATCCTTGTCTACACCCTGATTGCACTCATCGGTGGGATCAGCGCTTTTGCCCTGGTGCTGGGGATCAAGTCATGCGACTGAAATCCCTTGCACTGGGCATCCTCTCTCTGCCTGCGTTGACGGCCTTTGCTGCCGATGTTCCTGTACCAAATCCACCCCCAGGCGCAGTCAACGCGAACCCGAATTACCTCGAATACAAAAAGACCGGGAACACCTACACATGGAACCCTGTAGGCACCTCGACCCCTCCTGGCTCTGGCGCCATCTCCTTTCCAGCAACGCAAACCGTTTCAACCGTAGAGCCGAAGTTCACCGCTACAGGTGATCTGCCTTACCAGCACAAGGGTGGGGCGGGTGCCAAGGTTTCCATTTCCACCGGCATCAATAAGCAAGCCCTGGCTAAGGCTGCCTCTGATGCAGTCAAGGGTGCTGCTGCCATTGCTGCTGCTGGTTCTACAAACCCATATGTGCAGGTCTCTGCTTTGGCCTGCATGGTTTTTTGTGTCCCCTTGGCTGAGTGGGGAGTCAATCAGCTAAAGAAAAACAGTGATGGAACCTTCTCTGCCATGGTGCCTGATCAGAATGCTCAGGTTTATGTAAGTGATGGCAAAAAATATCAGGGCGCTGATGGTACTTACTATTTGTCCAAGGATGCTAGCTGCGCTGCTGGGTTGAGTATTTTTGCTGCTAGCTCATCTTATGTTTACTCTAACAAGTCTGCTCGTGTTGCTGGGAACACTTGCTATTTAACTTGGAAATACGGCGTTAAAGAGCCCACGCAGGATGGTTGGTATAACTATCCTATGTCTACTGGTGTTCCTTCTAGTTGTCCAGCAGGATCGACAATTGTTGGAAATTCCTGTGGTGGTTCTATTCCTGAGGTGGAAAAGCCTTTGGAGCGCGTATTCGAGGATAATATTGTTAATAAGCCATGGAATGCTGATTTTGCAAGTATTGCCGCAGCAACTATTGCCATGGGAATATTCCGAGACGGCAATTTATTTACTGACAATATAGACATTATTGGCCCTAATGCAGTCCCTATCGGTGAAACCACCGGTACATGGCCCGTAAATGTCCTTCCTGGAACTACTACCCCAGCTCCAGCCGGCCACACTGGCACCACTGAGCCCGGCACAGTTACGCAAACCACAACGACCACTGCGCAAAACACCTTTAGGCCCGGTTCTTCCAGTTCTTCGGGTTCTACCGGTTCTGGCAGTTCCTCAGGCCCTGGTGCGTCCATGACCACCACGCAAAAGACTGAAACCAAAACCAGTATCACCAACAATATTACAAACGTCACAAATATTGTTAACACCGAAACCAAAACAGAAGATAAACCGCCAGAAGATAGTGCAACTGATACCCCTTTGGTGGGAATCCCTGAGTTATATAAACAAAAATACCCTGATGGCATTTCTGGTGTTTGGAACTCATTTAAAACAAAATTCAATCAAACACCGTTTGTGAATCTCATTCACCAGTTAACCCCAAATATTCCAAGCGGTGGAACCTGTCCCGCCTGGACAATTGATCTTTCTTGGACTCCTGGCGGTTCAATGGGTGTTTATCGGCTGGGCGAGGATTATTGTTTTATCTGGCCCATTCTAAAAATCATCATCATCATTACGGCCTTGTTCACGGCGCGCGTTTGGTGTTTGGGGGCTGATATGGGCGGCATGTTCACGACCCTTTTCGCAAAGATTGCAGCAGTCGTTAAATGGTTTAGCGACTTGTTTGTCGCCATCTTTGTATCCCTCTGGCACATCCTGACTGACCTTGGGTGTTGGGTTTTGGAGCAGTGCTTGGGGGTTGCTTTCGAGGCGGTCAGCGCTATTGATCCTGGTCCCATCTCTGGTGCCATCGGTGCGTTTGATCAGCTCCCAGCAGAGATGATCAACATCCTGATGCTGCTGGGCTTTGGTGAGGCCATGGGCATCATTGGCGCGGCCTTGCTGATTCGCATGGGCTTGCAGCTCATACCGTTTGTGAGGTTGGGCTCATGATTGACTTGCTCGAAGGCATCCCAGGCTCTGGCAAGAGCTATGAGGCCGTGGTCTACCACGTGCTGCCAGCACTCAAAAACGGTCGCAAGGTCGTCACAAACCTGCCCCTCAATGTCGAGGCTTTTGCCAAGCTGGACGCCCGTTACCGTGACCTTTTGGACATTCGCAAAGCCCCGTTGCCAGTGCTCGGCCGCTGGGATGCGGAGGCCGCAAACCGTAACGAAAATTGCTTTGTCCTGGGAGAGTTTGAAGCCCCGGAGGAAGTCCAAAATCTTGGCATCGTCCCCACGGAATTTGAGACGTTCGAACACCTCGGGCGCCCCGCAATGGCCGCTCCAAAAGGCACGCGTCTTTTCGGCCACGTCTGGGACTTCTACGACGACTGGCGCGGAAAAAACAACATCGGCCCGCTGTACATCATTGATGAATGCCACGTCTCATTCCCTCGAGAAAAGCTGCGCAAAAAGCTGTTCACGCCCGACGATGTGATTGAGTGGTTCAAGCTGCATCGGCACTTTGGTGCTGATGTGCTGCTGATGACCCAGCGCATGCGCTCTTTGGAGGAGGAGATTGCCGGCCTTGCGCAGTTTCACATCAAGGTGCACAAGGCGCATTTCTTGGGCAAGCCCGATGAGTACATCCGCAAGGTCCTTGCCGGCTACCGGGGCGGCGAGGTGCAGGTCAATGAGCGCAAATACATGCCCCAGTATTTCCCGCTCTACAAAAGCCACACCCAGGGCGCAACAGTCGTTGAATCCGGTGCGCGCGACTTGTCGACCACCTACACCAAGCTCCAGAAGTTCCGCAAATGGTTCATGCTGTTTTCGGTGCTGGTCGTTATCTGGGCTGTTTGGATGAATTTCAAGCCAAAGCCCAAGCCTCCTGAGCACGTTCAGCGTTTCCAAAATGCGCTTGCCAATACACCACCAGGTCAAACGCTGGTGGACATAAATCCGGATGGCTCCCCGGTTACCCGTGCAAACACCCCTCCAGTCTCCCAGGCCCAGGCTATACCGGTGCAGCCCCAGGCGCAGACTGTGCCCGAGCAGCCCCCGGCAAAGGACAAGATAGAGCCTCTGGAGGGCAAAACCATGCACCTCGTCGGCTGGATGCACATGCCCAGCAAAGGCACTGTGTACCGGGTTTCGGTTGCTCTTGGCCAGCGCGTGTTCTTTGATACCACCTCGGCCGATCTGGAGAAAGCGGGCTATGAGTTCAAGCCTGTTGCTGAATGCATGGCCCTGGTTACCTGGGATGGCAAAACACGGCCTGTAACGTGTGATGCGCCCATCACCAATGTCGGCACGGAATCGCGCCCGATCGTGATCTCTGATGGTGCAAAAGCCAAGGTCACGACGGGTCCAGGCGCGCACGGCCCGGTTGCATCTGCTGCTGCCGATGACTATCCGCACCCGCTGACTGCCGCTGCAAAAACGGCCCAGCTCGTCAAGACTGGCGGACTCTAAAAAAAGCCTCTGAGGGGTATGGGGCTTGCCCCATGACAAACGTCGGCGCGGTAACGCGACGATCCCAATCAGCTTGGTGTGATCAGAGCCTATGTGCACGGTCCTGCGGTCGATAAAGCTGGGCGCTTGCCGCGTGGCCTTTCCTCACTCAAGGCATGCCGTCCGCTCGTCGCCCTGATAAACGGTATTTGGTCTTTACTCCCTATGATCACGGCGTAGAGGAGGGGAGACCATGGGTATTCAGGACCGCGACTATTGGCATGACTGGAAGCGCGGAAACGAGGGTGAGGGCCCTTACACAAAGCCATTCCCAGGTGGTTCTGGCGAATCTGGGCAACCATCCCGGCGCTTCAAAATCATTGATGAGGTTCGTGCGCCAGTGCGTCGGCAATCGCAGCTGCCGCTGCCTAAGACTGACCATGTGCCTGAAGTGCTTTTGAAAAAGCTCACGTACCTTGCCGTTTTCGTTGCACTTGTTGTTGCAGCGATGCTTGCTTATCGCTGGTACGCGCTGCATCAGTTGAATCAGACCTTGCTAGGGCTCATGAATGACGTTCCTAAGGCAATGGCGGCGCCGATTCAGCAGTCTTTGCAGGTGCAGTCCCAGTCCACGCACCAGGCCGAAGAGCGCCGCAAACAGTTGGCACTAGAGCGTGATTTAGAGATGCAGCGCGCCATTGCCCGCCAGGAATTGAAAGATCGCCTGGACCGGGAGCATGCAGAGCGCGTCAAGAGGCGTAATGCAGCCTGGGAGCGGTTCTACCAGCCTTCGCATGAATGCCGTCGGGATGCAACGGTTGAATGTGCGAATGCATTTATCCGTGCTCAGCGGGCTTTCAGCGAGCAGTACAAGGACTAGCGAACGTCAAAGATCGGGCTGTTGGCTGCCTTGTCCACCTCGGCCAGTGCCTTTTCAAGCTCAAGGATTTGGCGTTGCAGCTTCGCAATCTGGCGTTTGAGCATCGCGTTTTCCTGAAACTGGAGCCTTCCCCAGTTCACGGCATCGCAGTTTGCTGCCGATTGGCCCCATGTGGACTCCCAAAACAGGGCCAACATAACCACACGTGGCGCTTGGCCTTTGCTGCGGTAGCTGCCCAAAGTTCGGGGCGAAATATCCAGGAATTTGGCTAGATCTGCATCGTTGCGCCCGATGTTGTCCAGCAGCGAATGGAGGTGCGGAAGTTGCGCGGGTCTAGGTGCTCGGAACATGCGCAAAGCTGGTCAGATCAGGCCATGCGCAAAGGGGTGAAAAGAGGTGCCTTGAAACCGCTTCGGAGGCGCTTAAAAGCACCCCGCAAGCGATTTAACATAATATACATTGTATTTAAACAAACGGCGTAGACACCTGCGCCGCCATGACCCGGATTTCCGCATGCAGCTTGCTTCGAGGTTCAAGGCGATGTACCAGTCCCTGGGCATGGACCTGGCTGCTTGTGCGAAGTATCTGCACGTCACTGAGCGCACTTTGCATAACTGGCTGAGCGGCAAGCACGACATCCCTTTTGCAACCGGCAATCTGCTGAGGTTGCTCAACCGTATGAATCTGCCTGGCCAGCCTCGACACATAAGGAAAAAACGTTTGTCCAGTGCGAGCCGTAAACCTTGATATGGTTTGCGGCATCGACATGGAAAAGGCCTGCCATCCTAGTGACAGACCTTCATCGAATCACTGGGTTTCAACTCACTTACGCGGCAGTCGCAGTGCACGTTGCGACAAGGCACGGCGTTGCAGTGAGCGATTGTTGGTGCGTTGCTTGTCTGCTTGCGAGTCAACTGCAGTAGCCGCGGCCGGTTGCGCGGCGCGCATTTCCAGCAGTGCCTTGAGCTCCTGCACCCGTTCCTGCGCCACTTCGGTCGACTGCTGCAGCTGTAAATTCGCAGTGCGGGCGCTCAGCAGTTCTTCCTCGCTGCGCAGGTAACGCGCCTGCAGCTCTTCGTAACGGGATTCGGCTTTGCGTTCGGCTTCCTGTTGGGTTTTCTTGCTTTTCTCCACCTCCTGACGGCTGCGGTCCAGGTCGGCCAGCATGCGACGTTCATTGCCGGCAAACTGTTCCGCCAGGCGTTGGCGCTCCTGGCTGGCCACTTGCAGTTCCTGCGCATGTTGCTCCCGCAACGCTTCCTGGTGCTTGCGCTGATCGGCATTTTCCAGGCGCAGTCTTTCGACCAGGTCATGGCGCTCTTGCAGTTGTTGCTGCATTTCGTCCAGTCGGCGCGACAGGTCTTCGCGTTGTGCATGGGCCAGCTTCAGGGCGGCATCCATCGCCTCCTTTTGCTGCTGCAAGCCCTCTTCCCGCTGCGCCAAACGGGCTTCTTGCGCTTGCAACTGGGCCAGGCTCTGCTGCAGTTCGGCTTCACGGTCCGCCAAGGCCTGGTCAGCCGCTTGCTGTGCGTGCTGCAGCGCGGCAGACCACAGCCCTTGCGCGGCTTCCAGCACCTCGGTGGGCACGCTGTTGCGCAAATCCTGGGTGTGCTGATTCAGCCCCAGCCGCGCGCCGAGGGTGCTGAACCAGGCGTCCAGCATCGGCGCCACGGTGTTGGGCGAGCCCCGCCCCATGTGCAGGCGCACTTTTTCGATGGTGGGTTTGTGGCCTTCGGCCAGCAGTGCGTCGGCTGCGGCCCATACATCGGCTTCCTGGATGCCGCGCGGCGTTTTGGGTGCTGTGGGTTGCATAGAAGTTAGATTACCATCGATAAGAGATTGTTATCGTGAGTTGTTGAATATTATTATACAACATCACATGTAATACATATTATTTGATACATACAACAGAAGAAATACAACAGATGACCGACTTCCGCGCACTTTCCTTGGCACAGCCCGCCTCTGCCGTTGTCCAGCTCAGCGACAGCACCCTGCACGCACTGCGGGAGCTGCTGCGCGAGGGAGAAGCCGAGAACACGGTGCGCAGTTACCAGAGCGCCATGCGTTATTGGGCCGGCTGGCACCAGTTCCGGCTGGGTCAGGCGATTGCCCTGCCCCTGCCGGTTGACACCGTGCTGCTGTTCATTGCCGACCATGCCCAGCGCAGCACGCCTTATGGCCTGCGCTGCGAGCTGCCCCCCTCCATCGATGCGGCACTGGTGCAATCGGGTTGCAAGGCCAGGCTGGGTGCCCCCAGCCACAACACCCTGGTGCACCGTGTGGCGGTCATGTCGAAGGCGCACCAGAACCGGGGGCTGCCCAACCCTTGCCACGATGAAAAAGTGCGCGAACTGCTCTCGCGCACGCGCAAGGCCTACGCCAAGCGCGGGGAACGCGCGCAGAAGAAAGCCGCCATCACCAAGGACGTGCTGCAGCAATTGCTGGCCACCTGCGACGACAGCCTGCGCGGCCTGCGCGACCGTGCCCTGCTGCTGTTTGCCTGGAGCAGCGGTGGCCGTCGGCGCTCCGAGGTCAGCAATGCCGACATGCAGTACCTCAAGTGCATTGGCCCTGGTCAATACCTGTATGAACTGGCGTTTTCCAAAACCAACCAGAGTGGTGCCGACCTGCCCGACAACAGCAAGCCCGTGCTGGGGACCGCTGGCCAGGCCCTGGCCGCCTGGCTGGCCGCCAGCGGCATCCGCGAAGGCGCCATCTTCCGGCGCATCCGCAAGGGCGGCCACCTGGGCGAGCCCTTGCAGGCCGCCGCCGTGCGCGCCATCGTCAAGGAGCGCTGTGCGCTGGCCGGGATCGAAGGCGATTTTTCCGCGCACTCCCTGCGGTCCGGATTTGTGACCGAAGCCGGCAAGCGCAACGTGCCCCTGGCCGAAACCATGGCCTTGACCGGCCACCAGAGCGTGGCCACGGTGCTGGGCTACTTCCGGGCGGAATCCGTCATCCACAACCAGGCGGCGCATTTGATGGACGAGGATTGATCGACCACCCGGGTGCTGTATGCCAGACCAGCGCAGCCACCCTGCGCCACAGCAGCGCCTGTCATCTGCTGCAGCTGGCATACACCGCGCAACGGCCTAAGCCATCGTCTGCATGATGCAGTGAACACGGAGGCCGACGGCTTTCGCGCTACGCCCGGTGCGGCCATACTGGGTGCGATTCTGTCTTCGATGTGAGGAGCCGCCATGCACCACCCAGAACCTGCCTCTCCCACCCAGCACCCCGCAGCGCTGGACGCGCTGGATGAACGCGCGCGCAAGGTGGCCGAGCACATCACCCACCGCCGCCACATCTCGCGCAACCTTGGCCAGGAGTTGGAACGCGGCCAGGGCACGCTGGGGCAGCGCGCGGCCGATGCCGTCGCCGGATTTGGCGGTTCGTGGACGTTTGTGCTGCTGTTCGGGCTGACCATGCTGGTCTGGGTCAGCATGAATGCCGTGCTGCTGGCCTGGCAGGGCCACACCTTCGACCCCTACCCCTACATCCTACTGAATCTGGTGCTGTCCATGCTGGCGGCCATCCAGGCGCCCATCATCCTGATGTCGCAAAACCGCCAGGCCGACAAGGACCGCGTGCGCAGCGAGCACGACTACGAGGTCAACCTCAAGGCCGAGCTGGAAATCATGATGCTGCACGACAAGATTGACCAGTTGCAGAAAAACCAGTGGACCGAGCTGATTGCGCTGCAGCGCGAACAGCTGCATTTGCTGGCCGACCTTGTGGCCCAGCGCCCCCACACCCCACCGCCTGTGGGCTGAGCACCAGGCACACAGCGCCCCACAACCCTCCGACACACGACCGCGTGGCCCCATGGCCGCACCGCCCAGGCACTGCGCTGCAGCACCCGCCCCCTCCCCGGCAACGGCAGCACCGCAGGCCATCAGCCGCGCGCACCCCAACGATTGCACTGTGGCCTGGCCCTAGCACATGCCCTCTGGGCAAACGCGGGCGCGCTGGGCATAAAAGCAGGCTGACTATCTATATAGACAAGAGGGAGTCCACACCGCCATGCCCCATTCCCGCCGAGCTTTTCTGGCCAGCGGTGCCGCACTGGGCACCGCGCCTTTGCTGGGCTGCGGCCCGCGGTTGCGCGATCTGCGCCTGCCCGGCCTGCCCGCCGCGCTGGACGAAATGCGCCGCCTGGGGGCCGCGCCGGCGCTGCAATCCCAGACCGCCTGGGGCTGGGCCCAGACCCTGGAACACCTGGCGCAAAGCGTCGAGTACTCCATGACCGGCTACCCCACGCAGCAATCCGCGCTGTTCCAGCGGCTGGCGGGCCGCCCCGCGTTCCAGCTGTTTGCCTGGCGCGGCCAGATGCGGCACGACCTGACCGCGCCCATCCCTGGCAGCCCGGCCCTGGCGGCCGGTACCCCGCTGGCCGCCGCCAGCGTGCACCTGCTGACGGCCTGCGGGCAGTTTCTGCAGTGGCGCGGGCCGCTGCAGCCGCACTTTGCGTATGGCGCACTCACGCATGCCGAGTACGAGCAGGCCCACGCCATGCACCTGGCCAACCACTTTGCGGCCTTCCAGATCCCGGCAGCGGAGTGACGGTGCGGGAGGCAGATGCCCACTACCGCCCTGGCTGCCGCGTGACACCGCACGGCTGGCGGCATGGTCCCGCATGATCGCCTCACCGTGAGCGGCTTGCCGCATGCCGTCGGCACCCTGTCCGCTTTCCACGCCCCCGCCCCACCATCCCCAGCGCCCGCACCTGGCACACCCCGCACGTGGTGGGCGGCAAGGCCGTGGCCGCGGGTCACAATACCCCCTTGCTTTGAACCGGAACACCCAGGAGCCCGCCCATGTCCACCGCCACCGTTGCCCCCCTCTCCGCCACCGACGCCAGCCTGGGTTTTGCCGAGCAACTCCGCCAGTCGTGCTGGGAGGATTGGAACGCCTGCATCCAGCACCGTTTTGTGGACGAAATCTTGATGGCAGCCTCAGCGACGAGGTGCTGCGCCGCTATCTGGTGCAGGACTACCAGTTCATCAACCGCTTTGTCGCCCTGCTGGGCGCGGCCATTGCCAGTGCCGACGTGTTTGCCCCGCGCGTCACCCTGTCGCAGTTCGCGGCCATGATCACCAGCGACGAGAACACCTATTTCCTGCGCAGCTTTGACGTGCTGGGCGTGCCGTCGGCCGACCGCCTGCAGCCCGCGTTGACCGCGCCCACCCAGGCCTTCCAGCAGCTGATGCACGAGGCCGCGCAAAGCCTGAACTACGCCAACTGCATCGCCGTGCTGGCCGTGGCCGAGGGGCTGTACCTGGACTGGGCCGACCAGCCCGCCAAAAAACACCTGCCCCTGCCCGCGCGCTTTGAGCATGCGGAATGGATCACCCTGCACGCCAACGACTTCTTCCGCAGCTTTGTCGCCTGGCTGCGCGGTGAGCTGGACCGCGTGGGCCCCACGCTAAGCCCCGAGCCCGGGCCGAAGCCACCCGCTACTTCCAGCGCGCCGTGCAGCTAGAGCGCCAGTTCTTTGACCACGTCTACGCCTGATACCGCCGCTAGGCCGCTGGCCTCTGCGTCGGAGGGCAGTGCTTGGCCATCTAAAAATATAGCGGGTTGCTGTTGATTGGATTGGGCTAGATGGCTAAAACACTGTGAAAGCTGGCCTGGTGCGCTCCCACAACCCGGCGTGGTTTAGACCTGACCGCCGACGGCCCCAGGTCAGCGGCACAGCTGCCGAATGTGCGGGAGCCACAAGCTGCTTGCCCTGCATCGCCGCACCGCAGGACCGGGCCCAGCCTGTGTACGGTACGGTGCACACCCCGTGGCCCTGCGCAGGCCACGGGCATCCTTCACCGCCCCGGCGTTTACACCGAACGCATCAGCCCGCCATCCACGCGGATGTTCTGGCCGTTGATATAGGCCCCGGCATCGCTGGCCAGGAAGGCGATCGTCCCCGCAATCTCTTCCACCGTGCCATAGCGCTGCATGGGCACGGCCGCGCGGCGCTCGTCCTTTTCGGGCAGGCTGTTGATCCAGCCGGGCAGCACATTGTTCATGCGCACGTTGTGGCGGGCGTACTCGTCCACAAACAGCTTGGTAAAACTGGCCAGCCCGGCGCGGGCCACGGCCGAGGTGGGGAACAAATCCACCGGCTCAAACGCCCAGGCCGTGGAGATATTGATGATGGCCCCGCCCCCCTGCTGCACCATGAGGGGCGTCACACAACGCGCCGCGCGCACCACGTTCAGCAAATAGGCATCCATGCCGGCGTGCCAGTCGGCATCGGTCAATTCCAGCACCGGCGCACGCGGGCCTTTGCCTGCGGAATTGACCAGCACATCGACCCGGCCCCAGCGCTCTATGACTTGATCGACCAGTTGCTGGATATCGGCCTGGCTTTGGTTGGTACCGGTCACACCGACGCCGCCCAGTTCCTGGGCCAGCGCTTCGCCCTTGCCGGACGAAGAAAGAATGCCGACGTGGTAACCGTCAGCGGCGAATTTGCGGGCAGCGGCGGCGCCCATGCCGGAGCCTCCGGCGATGATGATGGCGGTTTTCTGTACGTTCATAAGCTATTTATTTTCGTAGCAATTGACGCTTTGCTATCAAAGCAAAGACGGTGATTCTTTCAAAATCCCAGATGCTCGGACATGGTGGATTTTTCTGCGAGCATCCGCACTGAGTTGCCCTGCCAAACCGCTTGACCGCGACCCAACACGCAATGCAGACCGGCAATCTCCAAAAGGCGGTTCACATACTTGTCCACCACCAAAATGGCCTGCCCCTCCGTTTTGAGCTGCGCCAGGCACTTCCAAATCTCCTCCCGAATCACCGGCGCCAGGCCCTCGGTGGCCTCGTCCAGAATCAAAAGCTTGGGATTGGTCGATAGTGCCCGCCCAATCGCCAGCATCTGCTGCTCGCCACCGGAAAGCTGGTTGCCCATATGGTGCTCACGCTCCTTGAGGCGCGGGAACAGTGCATAGATTTTGGCCAATCCCAAGGCGTAGCCTGCGCAGCCAGCTCTTCTTTTTGAGGCTGAGCAGGCGGGCGCGCAAAGGCCACCAGATGCTCGCGCACCGTCAGGTTGGGGAAGCACTGCCGCCCTTCCGGCACGATGGCGATGCCCAGGCGCGCAATCACATCGGCGGGCAGGTTGGTGATGTCACGCCCCTCGAACAGGATCTGCCCCTTGCGCACGGGCAGCGCGCCGGTGATGCATTTGATGGTGGTGGATTTGCCCATGCCGTTGCGGCCCATGAGGCTGACGACCTGGTGCGGTTCAATCGTCAAGCTCACGCCAAACAGCACTTGGCTGGCACCGTAGCCGGCTTCGATGCCGCGCACTTCGAGCAAGGGGGTGTTGGAATGGCTCATGCTGCGCCCTCCTGGGATTCTGAAAGGCTGGCGTCGACCTCGTCTTCCTGCCCCAGGTACACGGCCTGCACGCGCGGGTCGGCCTGGATCTGGGCGGCGCTGCCCTGGGCCAGCACCTTGCCGTAGACCAGCACGGTGATGCAGTCGGCCAGCTGGAACACGGCGTCCATGTCGTGCTCGATCAGCAGGATGGCCATGTCGGGCGAGCTGGCGCGCAGCTGCTGGATCAGCGCCACCATCTCGCTGGATTCCACCGGCCCCATGCCGGCCATGGGTTCGTCCAGCAGCAGCAATTTGGGCTGGGCCGCAATGGCCAGGGCCACGTCCAGCTTGCGCTGGGCGCCATGGGGCAAGGTGCCGGCCACATCGTTCCAGCGCGCCTGCAGCTGCACGCGCTGGGCCAGGGCCCAGGCCTGCTGCAGCAGTGCAGGGTCGTCATCGCGTACATGGAAGCTGCGAAAGCTGTTGCGGCCCTGCGCCTGCACGGCCAGCAGCAGGTTCTCGGCCACCGTCAGTTGGGGGAAGATGCTGGTGATCTGAAAGCAGCGCGCCAGGCCGGCGGCCACGCGCTGGTGCGGGGCCAAGTGGATCAGTTCGGTGCCATCCAGCGTCAGGCTGCCGCCGTCGGCCGGCAGCAGGCCGGAGATCAAATGCACCAGCGTGGATTTGCCCGCGCCATTGGGGCCGATCAGCGCGTGGATCTGGCCGCGCTCGACCGCCAGGCTGACATGGTCGGTGGCGGTCAAGGCGCCAAAGCGTTTGACCAGGTTTTGGATGGAAAGCAGGCTCATGCCGCGCCCTCCTTGCGCTGGGTGCTATTTTTTTGGCAAAGAACGCCGCCAGCCCCTTGGGCGCCAAGAACACCACGGCAATCAGCAGCACGCCCATGGGCGCGTGCCAGTAGTCGGTGCTGTGCTTGAGCACTTCTTCCAGCGCGCCCCACAGCACCACGCCCAGCGGTGCGCCCCAGCGCAGGCCGATGCCGCCCACCACCACCATCACAATCAGCAGGGCCGACTGGGTCCAGTGCATCAGCGAAGGGCTGACAAAGCCGTTCTGCGTGGCCAGCAGCGCACCGGCCAAGCTGGCCACGCCCCCAGCCAGGGCAAAGGCCAGCAGCTTGAGGCGGAAGGTGGGGTAGCCCAGGGCCTGCATGCGGGTTTCGTTGTCGCGGATGCCTTCCAGCGCACGGCCGAAGTACGAACGCTCCATGCGCGACAGCCACAAAAAGATAGCTGTCAGCGCAAGCAGGACAACGACAAACAGCCAATTGCCTTGTGCCAGCACGTCGCCATCGTCCTGGCGCAGCAGCACCAGCGGGGTGTAGAGCGTGTAGCCATCGTCCCCGCCATAGGCGCGCAGCGACACGGCCAGGTAGTACAGCATCTGCGCAAACGCCAGGGTGATCATCAGAAAGTACACGCCGCGGGTGCGCAGCGCGACCAGGCCGATCAGGCCGGACACGGCCGTGCCCGCCAGCGCGGCCACCAGCCAGATCAGCCAGGCGTTGGCAAAGCCGCCCTCCACCATGGCCACCACGGCATAGGCGCCGACGCCGACGAAGCCAGCATGGCCCAGGGCCACCAGCCCGGCGCGGCCGATCAGGAAGTTGAGGCTGAGCGCGGCCATGCTGACGGTGAGCATGCGGCGCACCAGGTCCACGTAATAGTCCAGCCCCCACAGCGGGGCCAGCCACGGGAAAGCCGCCAGCAGCAGCACCAGGGCGGCCAGCACGGCCGCACCGGCCCAGCGGGGATGGAGGGACGCCGCCAGCAGGGGCGGTACGGACGTGTTGGCCAAGGCCTGGGAAGAATTGGACACGGAATTCATGCGCGCGCAGGGAAAAGACCGGAAGGCTTGAACACCAGCACCGCGGCCATCAGCAGGTACATGGCAATGCTGGCCACGGCGGGGCCCACGTCGGCCGCCAGGCTGGGCGACAGCACTTCGCGCAGCAGCGGCGGCAGCAAGGCGCGGCCGGCGGTATCGACCAGGCCGACCAGCAGGCTGGCAACCAGCGCGCCACGCACCGAGCCGATGCCGCCGATCACGATGACCACCAGGGCGGGGATCAAAATGCTCTCACCCATACCCACCTGCACGGCGGTGATGGGCGCCACCAGCGCACCGGCCAGGGCGGCCAGGGCCGCACTGATGGCGAACACCAGGGCAAACACCCGGCGCACGCGCACGCCCATCCACTCGGCCATGGCGCGGTTGGAGGCCCCAGCCCGCACCCACATGCCCAGCCTGGTGTGGTTGACCAGCAGGTACAGGGCCAGCGCCGCGCCCAGGCCGGCGCCCAGGATCAGCAGGCGGTAGGCCGGATAGTGCAGAAAGCCGAACAGCTCCACCGGACCGGACAGTGCGCTGGGCGTGTCGGCCATGATGGGCGACGGCCCCCAGAGGTACTTGACCACGTCATCGGCCACCAGCACCACGCCAAAGGTGGCCAGCACCTGGGACAGGTGGTCGCGTGCGTAGAGGCGACGCACCAGGGACGCCTCCAGCAGCGCCGCCAGCGCCACGGTGACGGCCATGGCCACCACCACCGCCAGTAGGAACGAGCCCGTGTGCGTGTGCACCGTGGCCGACACATAGCCGCCGGCCATGAACAGCGCGCCGTGGGCCAGGTTCAGCGTGTCCATGATGCCGAACACCAGGGTCAGCCCGGCGGCCAGCAGGAACAGCATCAGGCCGTATCCCAGGCCGTTGAGGGCCTGCTCCAACAAAAAACCGCATCCATACGCTAAGGGGGTTACAGCAGCTTGGTGCCCAGCGGCACGGGCTGGTCCGGCACGCACAGCACCACGCCGCCGTCGGCGTCGTGAAAGCCCGTGACCAGGCATTCCGACATGACGGGGCCAATCTGCTTTTTGGGAAAGTTCACCACGGCCACGACCTGTTTGCCGATCAGGCCTTGGGGGGTGTAGTGGTGGGTGATCTGGGCACTGGACTTGCGGATGCCGATCTCGGGGCCAAAGTCCACCTGCAGCAGGTAGGCGGGCTTGCGCGCCTGCGCAAAGACCTCGGCCGCCACGATGCGCCCGACACGCAGCTCGACCCGCGTGAAGTCGTCCCAGCCAATCAGTTCCATGGGGGCTCCTGGTGCATTCAGACACTGCCCTCACGTTCCACGACCAACACGCGCGCCGCCCCCTGGGGGTGGGCCACGTGCTCGTCGCCGGGGGCGGCGTAAAAGATGTCGCCCACCTGCAGGCGGTGCACCTGTTCCTGCCCGTGCTGGCGCGTGTGCATGTGCACCACGCCGTCGAGCACGACGAACACCTCGTGGCCATCGTTGACGTGCCAGCGGTACGGCTGGTCGGTCCAGTGCAGGCGCACGCTGGTGGTACCGGTCAGCATGGCGATGGGCAAGGACTCCCAGGCGCGCTGGCCGGTGAAGTCGCGGGGCGAGATGGTCTGCATGCCCTTTTGCGCCTTACTTCATGCCGCACTGGCTGGCGTAGCTGTCCTGGTGGGCGGTGAACAGCTTGCCGGGTTGCAGGGCGTTGGTGATCTTGCCGTCCTTGGTCTTGACGACCTGGCGCAGGTAGTAGTCCTGCACCAGGAACTGGTTGTTGCCATAGCTGACGGGGCCGCGCACCGAGTTGAACTTGGCCGTCTTGATGGCCTTGGCCACGGCGGCGCGGTCGTCCAGCTTGCCGTTCAGGCTTTTGACGGCGGCGTCGATGTTCATCACCACGTCATAGGCAAAGGCCGCGTACAGCGTGGGCAGGCGGCCATAGGCCTTCTGGAACTCGGCCACGAACTGCTTGTTGGTGGCGTTGTCCAGGTCGTGGGCATAGGACGAGGCGTTGTAGATGCCGACCATGGGCTCACCCACGGCGGCGATGATGTCCTCGTCGGCCGTGAAGGGCGAGGAGATCAGCACGATGTCCTTGTTCAGCCCCGCGCCCATGAACTGCTTGATGAAGTTGATGCCCATGCCCCCGGGCTGGAAGATGTAGACCGCATCGGGCTTGGCGGCGCGCAGCTGGGCCAGCTCGGCGGCAAAGTCCAGCTGGCCGACCTTGGTGTAGACCTCGTCGGCCACGGGCTGCTTGTAGGCGCGCTTGAAGCCATTGACCGCGTCCTTGCCGGCGGGGTAATTCGGGGCCAGCACCACCACCTTCTTGTAACCCTTGTTGGCCGCATGCTGGCCGGCGGCCTCGTGCATGGCGTCGTTCTGGTAGCTGGTGCCGAAGAAGAAGGGATTGCACTGCGCACCCGACAGCTGGCTGGGGCCGGGGTTGGCCGACAGGAACGGCACCTTGGCACCGAACACGCTGGGGCCCACGGCCAGCACCACGTTGGAGCCCACGGGGCCGGTGAAGAAGTCCACCTTGTCGCGCTTGAGGAAGCGGTCCGCCACCTGGCGCGCGGTCTCGGGGTTGCCGGCGGTGTCAGCTTGCAGGAATTCGGCCGGCAGCCCGCCCAGCTTGTTGCCCAGTTGCTTGGCCGCCAGGTTCAGGCCGTCGCGGATTTCCGCGCCGGGGCCGGCAAACGGGCCGGAAATGTCCAGCGCCACGCCGACCTTGATGGTCTCGGCCGCAGCGGCCGCCAGGCTGGCGCTGCCGGCGACCAGGCACAGGGCGCAGCTGCGAAGGCGGAAGGTGCCAAGGGGAACCGGTGGCGGGCTGGGGTCATGGTGCTTGTCTCTCTGTCTGGATGGTGGGAAGGCGCGCGGGCGCAACGCCGCACAGCCTACACAGGCTGCTCTGTTTTGTGCAGCTTATGGCCGGCCCTTGTTGCATGCATGCTCACATGCCCTCAGCTTTGTGCAAGCTTGCTTGACAGCCCCATCAGCTGCAGCGCGGTCTGGTGAACGATGGATTCCGGCTCGGCCAGCTGCAGCGGCAGGTCGAAATGGTTGGTGGCCGGCGCCTCCACCCACTGCCCGGGCAGGCAGCGCGCGCGCCAGGCGGCCAGGTATTCGCGCGACTGGCGGTGGAATTCGCGGCTTTCAAACTCGCCGCAGGCCACGCGCAGCTGGCAGTGGCCGTGCGTGCGCGCATCCGGCAGCGCAAAACGCGGGCTGTTGCGCATGGCGGCGGCATCGTCCAGCCGCATCCAGTCGTTGATGTGGGTGTGGAGCAGCGGCTGCAGGTCAAACAGCCCACTCAAGGGAAAGGCAGCAGCCGGCACCGCGCTGGCGGACAGGTCGTAGTCGTCCTGCCAGCCGCGGGCCAGCAGCATGCCCACCAGATGCCCGCCGGCCGAGCTGCCGCAGACACAGATGTTGTGGGCATCGCCGCCATAGATGGCGATGTTGCGCACCACCCAGGCAAAGGCCTGGCGCACCTGGTCGACAATGTGATCCAGACTGACCGCCGGGGCCAGGTCGTAGTCCGGCACGACGACGATGGCGCCGGCCTGGGTCAGCGCCGGGGCCATGAAGGCCGAGTCGTCCCTGCCCAGCGCACGCCAGTAGCCGCCATGCAGGTAGATGAAAACAGGAGCAGTTGGCCCTTGTTCAGCCTGGGCTGGAGGCAGATAAATATCCAGAAGATCCGTGGGCCGGGGGCTATAGCGCTGGTGGCGCACGGCACCGGGCAAGGCAAACGCGGCCTGGCTGTGCTGGGCATAGCGGGCAATCAGCGCCCCGGCATCCTGCACGCTGGCGCGGGCGTTGTACTGGCGGTCGAAATAGGCAGGGGTGGCATCCATGGCAGGGTCCAACAGGGTTGGGCGGCGGTGCACGCCGCCGACACAGGCTATGCGCAGCATACGGTGCGCTGCGGGCGGCCCAGCACATCGCCCCTCTTCCATCCACCACGGCATGACGCCGACGCGACAACTGTGGGGTCCAGGCCATGCATTCACATACGCCACTGCACCCTGGCCGATTCCATGCACAATGCGCGCTCCTAAAAACATTGTTTTACATATCCGCCATGTCCCCGTCGGTGAATGCATTGCGAATGAAGCCGGCCGGCATGGCCTGTGCAGCCCTGGCGCTGAGCACCTGCGCCCTCGCCGGCGGCGTGGACAGAACCAGCCACAGCCTGTCGCCACTGTTTGAAAAAGGCGCGCACCTGAGCGTTGAGGCCTATGCCTCGCGCCCGCAGATCCAGGGCACGGACGCGTGGGGCCAATCCACCGGCCAGGTGGCGCCCCGCTTTGCGCAATGGGGCTTTGCGTACAAGCAGGATGTGGACGCCCGCAACTCCGTGCTGGTCATGCTGACCCGCCCCTATGGCCTGGACATTGACTACGACCGCCAGTCCTCCCGCTTGTTTGGCGGCACGCAGGCCCGCATCAGCACCTATGAGTTGATGGGCGCGCTGCGCCACCGCTGGACCGAGCGCTGGGCCGTGCACGGGGGCTGCGCGTGCAGCGCTCCGAAGGCCATGTGGCCCTGAACGGCCTGGCGTTTGGCCCGCTCAATGGCTACCGCGTCGACTTTGCGCCCAGCACCCGCCCCGGCTACCTGCTGGGCCTCAGCTACGAGCGCCCCGAGATCGGCTTGCGCATCGCGGGCACCTATTACTCTGCCATCAAACACCACGTCACCACCCGCGAAACCCTGCGGGCGGGCACCACGACCACGGATTCCAACTCTCCCCAGAGCTTCACGCTGGACCTGCAGACGGGCCTGACGCCCAGCACCCTGGTGTTTGGGCAGATCCGCTGGAGCCAGTGGTCGCAGTTCCAGCTCAGCCCCCAGGCCTTTGCCGCCGCCACCCAGGGGCGCAGCCTGACGGACCTGGAAGACGCCACCACCTACACCCTGGGGCTGGCGCAGAAACTGGGTCCGCAGTGGTCCGGCTTTGTGGCGCTGGGCTATGACCCCAAAAGCGGCAAGACCCCCCTGTCCCCGCTGCGCCCCAGCAGCGGGCGCATGGGCTATACCCTGGGCCTGAGCTACCAGCACGAGCGCGTCAAGATCACGCCCTGGATCAGCTACCAGCGCCTGGGCGCCACCGATGTCTCCAGCACGCGTACACCCATGGCCCATTTTGGCCAGAGTTCAGCCACCGCCGTGGGGGTGAAGCTGGGCTACAGCTTTGAATGATGGGGCGTGTGGATGGGCATGCGTGATGCGATGACTGCTTGGTCCGCGGCGGTCATATGGGTCGCAACAGGAAAACTGGTCGATTGAGGTGCGGCACTGCCGCACAGGGACTAGCGACTGGATGTCCATTGCACGCCAAAGACACTGACCAACACGACCAGCAGCCCCAACAGCGACACACCGCCCATGGACTGGGATAGCAACACCCATCCCAGAATGACTGCGGTCAGAGGGCTTAACAGGCCCAGCGACGCCACAGCCACGGACGGCAGACGTGCCACACCCCGAAACCACAGCACATAGGCCACAAGCGCACCTGCCCCACTGAGATAGGCGTAGGCCGCCCACTGCGATGCCGTCAATGCAGGCAGTGGCGCATCTACGAGCCATGCAACGGGTGCCAGCATCATCCCTCCCAGCACCAACTGCCAGCCCGTCATGGATAGCACTGGCAATCCGAGCTGCCAACGGCGTGTCAACCAAACACCTGTGGCCATTGAGGCCGCACCCAGCAAGGCCGCTGCCATGCCGATGGGTTCGAACACGGTTTGCGGCGACAGCAACAACATGGCCATGCCAAATACACCTGCAGCAGCACAGCACACGGTGATGCCCCTTGGCGCTTGGCGGTCTACAGCCCATGCCAGCAACATGACCAAAAGCGGTTGAATCGCTCCCAACACCGCTGCCAAGCCGCCTGGCAAACGGTAGGCGGCGACAAACAGCAGTGCCTGAAAAACACCAATGTTCAAAGCGCTGAGCACGGCCAATCGCCCCCAGTGCTGCTTGTGCGGCAACCGCCACGTAACCAGCAGCAGCAACAGCCCTGCAGGCAGCGCCCGAATCAGTGCAGCGGTGAAGGGCCGATCCGGCGGTAGAAACTCCGAGGTCACGATGTAAGTGGATCCCCAGATAACAGGAGCGCATGCCGTCAGCAGTGCGTCACGCCATGGGCGTGGAGGAGTATCAGCAGGCATGTGTTATCTTTAAATCAAGACAATTCATTGTGCAAACCAATTACCTTGAAGTCAAGACAAATGAAAGACCTTACGTTCTCTCTGCCACGTGATGCCGTGGATGTCATCCTTGGCCAGTGGCGGCGTGAGCGCCCCGATCTGGATGTCAGCCCCATGGGACCAATTGGACGGATCAAACGCTGTGCAGTGCTGCTGGAGGCGCGGCTGGAAGCGGAGTTTGCGAAGTTTGGACTCAGCATGTGGGAGTTCGATATGCTGGCCACGCTGCGGCGTTCTGGCGCGCCCTACTGCCTCAGTCCTACGGAGTTGTTCTCTATGCTCATGGTCACCTCAGGCACCATGACCCATCGGCTCAAACGTCTGGAAACCAGGGGCTGGGTGGAACGTGTCCCCAATGACCAGGATGCACGCAGCACCCTGGTGCGGCTCACCGACGATGGACTGGCGCTGATTGAGCGTGTTGTCGAAGCACACGTGGTCAACGAGCATGCTCTGCTCTCAGCGTTGTCTGCAGATGCGCTGCACGAATTGGATTTGCAACTGGTTGATCTGTTGCGCGCCCTAGAGTCTCCAAAAGATGGAGCTGAAGCCAAGTCGGCAGCTTGAATCCGAAATCATCACAAGCTATCTGTACTTGCCATCTGCAGCGGAACTCGTGCTTGCCGCGCACGTTTCAGACTCAGGCCGCGAAGTTTTCGAAAATTTTTTGAAAAATGATTGACTCGCCCTGTGGCTATTTCATGCGAAAAACTTCTTGCACATTCAAAATCAAGAATATATAAATTTGCCACTCAGTAGTGAATGATTTTAAAATTAAAGTGGATCAAATTAAATAATTAAAAGTATAAAATTATTTCATGTAAAACAATCTAAATATTTAATATTTTTCTTACCAAGGGGTGATTTTTGCTACGTGAGCTATATATCCCGTAGATTTCTTCATTAAGCCCATCGCTGCATCCAAGAAGTTTCAGGCTTTGTATATTTACAAGATCTGCAGAACCTAACTCTGTCACAGGAAAAACGCCCATCCCTTGGGCAGAAAAAATACTCAACAAGGCACTGTCTTCGAATTCGCCAACAATCTGAGCTTGTATGCCCAGATTTTCTAACCAGCGATCCATGCGCTCACGCAGTGCTGCATGGTATGTCGGTGCAAGTATGGGCAAATCTTTAAGACTTTGCGGAAAATCCGCAATTTTCTGATCACTGACCAAAGCGGCAGGTCCATACCAATCGACCCGAGAAGCAACCAAACGCTCGCTCGACAAACGAAAGCTGGAGTTATGCGGTGGTGGCTGACAGGCCAATACCAAATCCAGCTTGTGCAAAGCCAACTCTGCCATCAACTGCTCAAGCTCGCCATCATGGCAGATAAGCTTTAAACCAGAAGTTGTCAGTACTGGTTGAAGCAGTCTGTGTGCTGCGAGCTTTGCTATTCCGTCTGAAAGACCTACGGATAAACGTACCGATGGCCCGGTTGCTGCTGCGGCAGCCTCCTCTGGGATGCGTGACCCTAGCAGGAATATTTCATCCGCACGCAAAAATACGGCACGGCCTGCATCGGTGAGAACCACAGTTCGCCCGGAAGGTTTGAGCAATTGATGGCCTATCGAGGACTCTAAAAGTCGCACTTGTGCACTGATTGTTTGGATGGCCATATCCAAACGCTCCGCTGCTCGGGCAAAGCCGCCTTCATTGGCCACAACCCAGAAGTAGTAGAGGTGTCGATAGTTGAGCATAGTGGATGCATGAATACTTCGAAAAAAACGAAGTGCAGATCATTGTAAAGCTGCTTTTTTAGTGCTGTTACGTTGAGAAGAATGGAGGCGTCGACACTGATCTCACTCCAATGAGTGAGGTTTATCAACCCATCCTCTCACATCATGGAATTCCTCTCTACCCTTTGGTTAGGCATGCCACTCTGGATATGGTTTGCCTTCTTGACCACTGTCATCGCCATTTTGGCTTTCGATCTGGGCATCCTGCACAAAGATGCGCGCGCCATCGAAATCAGCGATAGCTTGAAAATGTCAGGCTTGTACATAGGTTTGGGCCTTGCCTGGGCTGCAGCTGTTTACTGGATCTATGTTCATTACTCTGGCACGGGGGCCGTGGATCCGCAAATTGCAGCGGCAGCCAGTCCAGAAGAAAGAGGATGGATAGCCGTCAAGCTGTATATGACAGGCTATCTGGTTGAGAAGACATTGGCAATGGATAATGTATTTATCATTTCTTTGATATTTACATATTTCGCAGTGCCTCGTGAATATCAGCATCGTGTACTTTTCTGGGGCATCCTGGGCGTGATCGTGCTGCGAGCAATCATGATCGGTCTTGGTGCTGCACTGGTGATGGAATTTTCCTGGGTGATGTACTTGTTTGCAGTTATTTTGCTGGCAACAGGTATAAAAATGCTCATTATGGTGGATCATCAACCAGATATTGCCAACAACCCTGTGCTCCGTTTTTTAAAATCCCACATGCGGGTGACAGAGACATTGCACGGCCAAGCGTTCACTGTGCGACAAGTTAACCAAAATACTGGAAAAACCGTCCTTTTTGCAACCCCCTTGCTGTTGTGCTTGATACTGGTTGAAATCGCTGATTTGGTGTTTGCGATTGACTCTGTACCCGCTATCTTTGCGATCACACCTGATCCATTCATTGTTTATACCAGCAATATCTTCGCAATCCTAGGGTTGAGAGCACTGTACTTTGCTTTGGCAGCTATGGTGCACAGATTCCATTACCTCAAATATGCGTTGGCTTTGGTTCTGATATTTATTGGTGCCAAAATATTCTTGGGAGACTTTATGTTTGATGGGAAGGTGCCGGCCTCTATCAGCTTGGCAGTCACAGGTGGTCTTTTGGCTGCAGGTATTGTTTTCTCACTATTTAAAACCAGGAATAAAAACAGTAGCAACTAATTATTCCAATCAATTCAATGGGGCTTTAAGCCCCATTGAATTTTTGGAATCAGGCCATAGCGTGGTCAATGTCTCACTTCCTGGAAGGCGTGAGTACACATAGCGGTGGTGTCGATGGCGATCGCCCGCTGACACTGGTGATGCATGACAGGGGGCCTTAGAGCAGGTACCACGTTGTCAAGCTGCTGCGACGTGGGGGATCGAAGGCCCAAAAAGCTTAAGACCGAAGAGCACGCTCACGAGGCGTTGCAGCCGCTATGGCTGCGCCTCATCTGCAGGAGCAGCCATAACGGCCATGGCGCCCAATACCGCCTGGGTCACAGGCATGGCTTGCACATAGAGTTGAGAGATGTCCCTCCCGTCACTCCCCGAAGTTGGACGTTTTCTGGGAAAAGCTGGCCGGTTCACGCAGGCTAGGTGGAGCCCCCAGCAACCCGATCTCCAGGTCGCCCCTTTAGACTGGCAGCCTCGCCCACGCATGCCACTGGGTGTTTCTCCCGACAGGCCAGACGCTGCAACAACCATCGATGAAAACTGACTCGCACACCTATGAGCCCCGCAAAGGGCACGGACTGCCGCATGACCCCTTCAACGCCATCGTCGGGCCGCGACCAATCGGATGGATTTCGAGCAGGAGCGCAAGCGGGCAGGTCAATCTGGCACCCTACAGCTTCTTTAACGCCTTCAACTACGTCCCTCCCATCATCGGCTTCTCCAGCATCGGATGGAAAGACACGGTGCGCAACATCCAGGAGACCGGAGAGTTCGCTTGGAATCTGGCCACACGTGAGTTGGCCGAGGCCATGAACCAGACCTGTGCTGCCGTCCCTCCGGAGGTGGATGAATTCGAACTGGCAGGGCTAGAGGCCGTGGATTCGGAGTTGATACAGGTACCCAGAGTTGCACGAAGCCCGGTGACCTTCGAATGCCGTTTGACGGACATCCACCAGTTGCGGACCGCCAGCCATGAGCCGATTCCGTCCTGGCTTGTGCTTGGGGAAGTGGTCAAGGTCTACATCGATCGTCGGCTGCTCAAGGACGGGGTGTTCGACACGGCCAATTCCGGGGCGATCCTGCGCGCGGGGGCCCCGCAGACTATTTCGCCATCGGCGATGCGCAGAAGTTCCGCATGTATCGTCCCTGATAGCGGTTGGCATTCGCCTGCCCTTGCAAGCCAGCTAAATCCCAATGTCGGTCGCTCAGGTAGCGGCACTACGGCCGATCGCGCGGGTCCAAGACATCGCTGCGACAGGCGGCCATCAGCAACGGAAGTGCTGAAGACCGCAGCGGGCCAAGCTTATTCGCCAGAGCACCATCACAGGCCGTTGCCACGCCCACGCGCAGCTACAGCACCACCCGGTCTTCCTCAAACGCCTTGCCCCAGGTGCGCAACACATACTGGCGCGCACCGCTGCGGTAGTACGGGTCTTGCTCGATCAGCGCCACGGCCCGGGCACGGTCGGGCACTTCCAGCACCCACAGGCCGCCGACGTAGTCGCCGCCGGCATCGCTGCGGCAGCCACCCGCCAGCACGATCTCGGCCTTGTGCCGCGCCAGAAAATCCAGGTGTGCCTGGCCCTGCTGGACACGCACGGCCAGCATGGCGGGGGTGTCGGTGAAGATGGCAATCCAGCGCATGTCGGGCTTTCTTGAAAGACAGGGGTGCCGCATGGCGGCATGCGCACCCCCGATGGCGCACAGGCTTCAGGCGGCCCAGCCCCCACAGTGCAACTGCGACGGAAGGCAACGGGGCGCCGTCTTAGCGGCCCACCGCCAGCGGGTTCGGCGGTGTGCGGGGACTCTCAGCCCAGCGCGGCGATCACATCGGCCGGGGCCTGCACCAGCTCGATCAGCACGCCCTCCCCGGCAATCGGGAATTCGTCGTTGCTCTTGGGGTGCAAGAAGGTGATGTCATAGCCGGCCGCGCCCTTGCGGATGCCGCCCGGGGCAAAGCGCACGCCGTGGGCGGTCAGCCATTCCACGGCTTTGGGCAGGTCGTCGATCCACAGGCCGATGTGGTTCAGCGGCGTGGCATGGACGGCGGGCTTTTTCTCGATGTCCATGGGCTGCATGATGTCCACTTCCACCTTCATGGCGCCTTGGCCCATGGCCAGGATGTCCTCGTCCACGTTCTCGCGCTCGCTCTGGAAGGTGCCGGTCTGCTCCAGACCCAGCATGTCCACCCACAGGCGCTTCATGCGCTGCTTGTCGGTGCCGCCGATGGCGACCTGCTGGATGCCCAGGACTTTGAAGGGACGTTGGTGCATGGTGTGACTCCTTATTGAATAGCTGTCAGCGCAGGCACAGCAAGCGCTGGAGGTTGTTTTGATGGTTGAAATCCTCAGACTTCGCGCAGCACCCAGCTGCTGGCCATGGCGAAATATTCGCGCAGCCAGGCGTTGAAGCGGGTGGCCAGCGGCGTGGGCGCGGCCACGGGGTACATCTGGCTCAGCCCCTGGCGCTGGGCAATGCGCAGCGCGCGCATGAGGTGAAAGTCGCTGCTGACCAGTGCCGTGGGCGCATCCGCCGCCACGCCGCGCGCGGCCAGCAGCGGGCGGCTGAGCTGCAGGTTCAGCTCCGTGCTGGTGCTGAGCTTTTCCAGCACCAGGCGCTCGCGCGCAATGCCGTGGCGCTGCTGCAGGTAGCGCGCCATGACCTCGGCCTCGGATTCGGTCTCGCCCCAGTCCACGCCGCCGCACACGGCGATCAGTGCCCCGGGCTGCAACTGGGCCAGCTCGGCCGCGGTGTCCAGCCGCTGGGCCAGCACCGGGCGCGGCTGCCCGTCCAGGGTGCCGCTGCCCAGCACCACGATGGCCTGCACGGCGGGCACCTGCGGTGGCTCCAGCCCCAGGCTGAACAAACGGCTCCAGAACCACAGCACGCTCAGCACCCACAGGGCCAGCAACACCCAGGCGGCACGCCACATGCGGTGGCGCCAGGGCCGGGCCTGGCGCCAGACCTGCACCGCCGGCCACTGCCAGGCCAGCACCAGCGCGCCGGCGCCCAGCACGGCCGGCACCTGCACGCCGACGTTGAAGTGGCCCAGGGCGATCAGCACCAGCGCATCCAGCAGCAGCACCGCCCCCACCACGGCCAGCAGCCCGCGGGCCACTTGCGCGCCGCGTGAGGAAGAATTTTGTGCTTGCAAAGCCATAGCTGTCTGCGCAGGCTGGATCAGCGTTGAGGGGGGATTTGGCATAAATGTTCAGAGAAGGAAAAACCCGCACAGCCTCAGCCATGCGGGCCCTGCCTGTCAGCCCCGGTGCGCAGGCGCAAGCCGCTATGTCGGCGTCGCGCACCGGGGCCCATACCCACGCATCACTCGAATTCGAGGATCACGTCGTCCACGGCCAGGGAATCGCCCTTGCCGGCGCTGACCTTGCTGACCACCCCATCCTGCGTGGCGAACAGGATGTTCTCCATCTTCATGGCCTCGATCACGGCCAGCTTTTCGCCGGCCTGCACCTTCTGACCGACCTGCACGGCCACATCCACCAGCAAGCCGGGCATGGGCGAGAGCAGGAACTTGGACAGATCGGGCGGCGCCTTGTAGGGCATCAGCTGGTGCAGCTGGGCGCCCCGGGGCGACAGCACCATGGCGTCGATCTGTGTGCCGTTGTGCGTGATGCGCAGGGCCAGCGGGTTCTTGGGCGTGCCGCGCTCCACCTGGACGGTGAAGGGCTGGCCGTTGCAGCTGCCTTGCAGGCGCAGCTCGCGCATGGCGCTGAAGCTCTGGAACTCATAGCGCTTGCCGTTCAGCGTGACCGTGCTCTTGCGGCTGTCGTACTCGAAATCGCTCACCGTCACGGGGTGGTGCTGGTTCTGCCCTTCGGCGCCCAGCACGACCACGGTGTAGTCGGCCGAGACCACCACCTCATGGCCACGCATCTGGCCGCTGATGGTGGAGGCGCGCGCGCGGTAGCGGCGGTTCATGTGGGCGGCCAGGGCCACCAGGAAGTCCGGGTCGCTGTGCGGCACATCGCTGCTGTTGAAGCCGTGCGCATAGTGCTCGGCGATGAAGCCGGTGTTGAAGTCCCCGCTCTGGAACTTGGGGTGCGCCAGCAGCGCCGCCTGGAACGGGATGTTGGAGCTGATGCCACGGATGACAAAGCCGTTCAGGGCTTCGCGCATCTTGGCGATCGCCTCGGCGCGGTCCTTGCCGTGCACGATGAGCTTGGCGATCATCGAGTCGTAGAACATCGGGATCTCGCCGCCCTCGTACACCCCGGTGTCCACGCGCACACCGTGCAGGTGCGCGGTATCACCCTGCCACATGCTCTGCTCGGGCGGGTTGAAGCGCACCAGGCGGCCGGTGGACGGCAGGAAGTTGCGGAACGGGTCTTCGGCGTTGATGCGGCACTCCATGGCCCAGCCGTCGCGCTTGACGTCTTCCTGGCGGATCGTCAGCGCCTCGCCGGCGGCCACGCGGATCATCTGCTCCACCAGGTCCAGGCCGGTGATGCACTCGGTCACGGGGTGCTCCACCTGCAGGCGGGTGTTCATCTCCAGGAAGTAGAAGTCCTGGTTCTTGCCGACCACGAATTCCACCGTGCCGGCCGACTGGTACTGCACGGCCTTGGCCAGAGCCACGGCCTGCTCACCCATGGCCTTGCGCGTGGCGTCGCTGATGAAGGGGCTGGGCGCCTCTTCAATCACCTTCTGGTGGCGGCGCTGGATGGAGCATTCGCGCTCGTTCAGGTAGATGACGTTGCCGTGGCTGTCACCCAGGATCTGGATTTCGATGTGGCGTGGCTGCTCGACAAACTTCTCGATGAAGATGCGGTCATCGCCAAAGCTGTTGCGCGCTTCGTTCTGGCACGACGCAAAGCCTTCGAAGGCTTCCTTGTCGTTGAAGGCCACACGCAAGCCCTTGCCGCCGCCGCCGGCCGAGGCCTTGATCATCACGGGGTAGCCGATGCCCTTGGCAATCTCCACCGCCTGCTCGGGACCGGCGATGGGGTCGTTGTACCCGGGGATGGTGTTGACCTGGGCCTCGTTGGCCAGCTTCTTGGAGGCGATCTTGTCGCCCATGGCAGCAATCGAGTGCGCCTTGGGGCCGATGAAGGCGATGCCCTCGTCCTCGCAGCGTTTGGCGAAGGCCTCGTTCTCGCTCAGAAAGCCGTAGCCGGGGTGGATGGCCTGGGCACCGGTCTGCTTGGCGGCCGCAATGATGCGGTCGGCCACCAGATAGGACTCGCGGCTGGGCGCGGCGCCGATGTGCACGGCCTCATCGGCCAGCTTGACGTGGCGCGCCTCCTTGTCGGCGTCGGAATAGACGGCGACGGTGGCAATCCCCATCTTCTGGGCGGTGGCGATGACGCGGCAGGCAATTTCGCCGCGGTTGGCGATCAGGATTTTGGTAAACATGGTGTGCGATCTCCTGGTTGTTCTTGTTGTGCTCACAAAGGGATGTTTCCGTGCTTGCGCCAGGGGTTCTCCAGCTCCTTGTTCTTGAGCATCTCCAGCGAGCGGCAGATGCGCTTGCGCGTCTCGTGCGGCTGGATCACGTCGTCAATGAAGCCACGGGCACCGGCCACAAACGGATTGGCAAAGCGGGCCTTGTACTCGGCCTCGCGGGCGGCCAGCTTGGCGGGATCGTTCTTGTCCTCGCGGAAGATGATCTCCACCGCGCCCTTGGCGCCCATCACGGCGATTTCGGCGTTGGGCCAGGCCAGGTTGACGTCGCCGCGCAGGTGCTTGGAGGCCATCACGTCGTACGCGCCGCCGTAGGCCTTGCGCGTGATGACGGTGATCTTGGGTACCGTGGCTTCGGCATACGCGTACAGCAGCTTGGCGCCGTGCTTGATGATGCCGCCGTACTCCTGGCTGGTGCCGGGCATGAAGCCGGGCACGTCGACAAAGGTGATGACGGGGATGTTGAAGGCATCGCAAAAGCGCACGAAGCGCGCCGCCTTGATGGACGACTTGATGTCCAGGCAGCCGGCCAGCACCAGGGGCTGGTTGGCCACGATGCCCACCGTCTGCCCAGCCATGCGCGCAAAACCGATGAGGATGTTCTTGGCGTAGTCGGGTTGCAGCTCGAAGAAGTCGCCATCGTCCACGGTCTTGAGGATCAGCTCCTTCATGTCGTACGGCTTGTTGGGGTTCTCGGGCACCAGGCTGTCCAGCGACTTGTCGGCGCGGCCCACGGGGTCGGTGGTGCTGCGGATGGGTGCCTTTTCCTTGTTGTTCAAGGGCAGGTAGTTGTACAGGCGGCGCAGCATCATCAGCGCCTCGACGTCGTTGTCGAAGGCCATGTCGGCCACGCCGCTTTTGCTGGTGTGTGTGATGGCACCGCCCAGTTCCTCGGCCGTGACTTCCTCGTGCGTCACGGTCTTGACCACCTCGGGGCCGGTCACGAACATGTAGCTGCTGTCCTTGACCATGAAGATGAAGTCGGTCATGGCCGGCGAGTACACGGCGCCACCCGCGCAGGGGCCCATGATCATGGAGATTTGCGGCACTACGCCGCTGGCCAGCACGTTCTTCTGGAACACGTCGGCATAGCCGCCCAGCGAGGCCACGCCCTCCTGGATGCGCGCACCGCCAGAGTCGTTGAGGCCGATCACGGGGGCGCCGACCTTCATCGCCTGGTCCATGACCTTGCAGATCTTCTCGGCATGGGTTTCGGACAGCGCACCGCCGAACACGGTGAAATCCTGGCTGAACACGAACACCAGACGGCCGTTGATCATGCCGTAGCCGGTCACGACGCCGTCGCCGGGGATCTTGGTGTTCTCCATGCCGAAGTCGGTGCAGCGGTGCTCGACGAACATGTCCCATTCTTCGAAGGTGCCGTCGTCCAGCAGCAGCTCGATGCGCTCACGCGCGGTGAGCTTGCCCTTCTTGTGCTGGGCATCGATGCGCTTTTGGCCGCCTCCCAGACGGGCGAGTTCACGTTTCTTCTCCAGTTGCTGGAGGATGTTGTCAGCTTGTTCCATGCTTGTCTTCCTCGGTTCCTTGTTGGGACGGTATTTCAATTACATGTAATGTGGATTCAAGAATCTCGTGCCGCAGCGCATGCTCTCACGGAGCTGCCTGCGCCGCCAGCAGCTGGCGCGCGGCGGTGCTGGCGGCCAGGCGGCCGCTGGACACCTCGCCGACCACCTGCGGCAGCAAGGCCTGGACCTTGGGGTGCTGCTGGAAGGCCTGCTTGAGCCCGGCGTCGATGCGCTCCCACATCCACGCCAGGGATTGCTGCTCGCGCCGGCGCGCCAGCCGGCCGTTGGCGGTCTGCAGCTGGCGGAAATCCTGCACGGACTGCCAGAACTGCTCCACCCCTTCGGCCTTCAGCGCGCTCAGCAGCAGCACCCTGGGCTGCCACAGCTGCTCGTTGTGGGCCGCGTGTTCGGGATGGCCGTGCATGCCCAGCAGGCGCAGGCTGGACGTGATCTGGGCCTGGGCACGGGTGGCGGCGTGTGGGTCGATGTCGGCCTTGTTGATCACCACCAGGTCGGCGCGCTCCATCACGCCCTTCTTGATGGCCTGCAGGTCATCGCCGGCGTTGGGCAGCTGCAGCACGCAGTACATGTCGGTCATGCCATGCACGGCGATCTCGCTCTGCCCCACGCCCACGGTCTCAACGATCACCACGTCGTAGCCCGCGGCCTCGCAGACCAGCATGGCCTCGCGGGTCTTCTCGGCCACGCCACCCAGGGTGCCGCTGGATGGGCTGGGCCGGATGTAGGCGTTCGGGTCCACGGACAACTGCTCCATGCGGGTCTTGTCGCCCAGGATGGAGCCGCCGGACACGGTGGACGACGGGTCGATGGCCAGCACCGCGACCCGGTGCCCATGGCGTGTCAGGAACAGGCCCAGGGCCTCGATGAAGGTGGATTTGCCCACCCCCGGCACACCGCTGATGCCTAAGCGCAAGGCCTGGCCGGTGTGCGGCAGCAAGCCGGTCAGCAAGGCATCGGCCTGCACCCGGTGGTCGGGGCGGGTCGATTCCAGCAAGGTGATGGCCTTGGCCATGGCCCGGCGCTGCACCGCAGGGTTGCCCTGCAGGATGCCGTGTTGAATTTGCTCAGGCGTCACGCGCGCTGTCCTCTTTTTCGTCGAACGGACCAGGGATGGTTACAGCGCATTCGCCTTCTTGATCTGTTCCAGCACATGCTTGGCGCTGGCCGGAATCGGGGTGCCAGGGCCGTACACGCCCTTGACGCCCGCGTTGTAGAGGAAATCGTAGTCCTGGGCCGGCACAACCCCGCCCACGAAGACGATGATGTCGTCCGCACCCTGCTCCTTGAGCGCCTGGATGATGGCGGGCACCAGGGTCTTGTGGCCAGCGGCCAGCGTGGAGACGCCCACGGCGTGCACGTCGTTCTCGATGGCCTGGCGGGCGCATTCCTCGGGGGTCTGGAACAGCGGGCCCATGTCCACGTCGTAGCCCAGGTCGGCAAAGGCCGTGGCCACCACCTTGGCACCGCGGTCATGGCCATCCTGGCCCAGCTTGGCGATCATCACGCGCGGGCGGCGGCCCAGCTGCGCGGCGGCTTCGTCAATTTCGGACTTGAGCTTTTCCCAGCCTTCGGCCGAGTCGTAAGCAGCAGCGTACACACCGGTCACCTTTTGCGTATCGGCGCGGTGGCGGCCGAAGATTTTTTCCAGGGCGTCGGAGACCTCGCCCACCGTGGCGCGCAGGCGCACGGCCTGGATGGCCAGATCCAGCAGGTTGCCCTCGCCGGTCTGCGCTGCAGTTGTGAGAGCATCTAGCGCTTGCTGCACCTTGGCTGCATCGCGTTTTTGCTTCAAATCCTTGAGGCGGGCAATCTGGCTGTCGCGCACCTTGACGTTGTCCACGTCCAGGATTTCGATGGGGTCTTCCTTGGCCAGCTTGTACTTGTTGACGCCGACGATGACTTCCTTGCCGGAGTCGATGCGGGCCTGCTTCTCGGCGGCTGCGGCTTCGATCTTGAGCTTGGCCCAGCCGCTGTCCACCGCCTGGGTCATGCCGCCCATGGCGTCGACCTCTTCGATGATGGCCCAGGCCTTGTCGGCCATGTCCTGGGTCAGCTTTTCCATCATGTAGGAGCCGGCCCAGGGATCGATCACGTTGGTGATGTGGGTCTCTTCCTGGATGATCAGCTGCGTGTTGCGGGCGATGCGCGCCGAGAACTCGGTGGGCAGCGCGATGGCTTCATCCAGCGCATTGGTGTGCAGCGACTGGGTGCCGCCGAACACGGCCGCCATGGCTTCGATGGTGGTGCGCACCACGTTGTTGTAGGGGTCCTGCTCGGTCAGCGACCAGCCCGAGGTCTGGCAGTGCGTGCGCAGC
Organism: Comamonas sp. GCA5; assembly: GCF_036541385.1. Lineage (NCBI taxonomy): Bacteria > Pseudomonadati > Pseudomonadota > Betaproteobacteria > Burkholderiales > Comamonadaceae > Comamonas > Comamonas sp. GCA5. The sequence continues at coordinate 37,998 of NZ_JAZHFR010000019.1, forward strand.
ATCAGGCTCTTGGGGTTCTTGGCGTTGAAGCCCTGCATGATGCGGCACCACAGCAGGCGCGCCGCGCGCATCTTGGCCACTTCCAGGTAGAAGTTCATGCCGATGGCCCAGAAGAAGGACAGGCGGCCGGCGAATTCGTCCACGTCCATGCCCTTGGCGATCGCGGTCTTCACATATTCCTTGCCATCGGCCAGGGTGAAGGCCAGCTCCAGCGCCTGGTTGGCCCCGGCTTCCTGCATGTGATAGCCCGAGATCGAGATCGAGTTGAACTTCGGCATGTGCTTGGCCGTGTACTCGATGATGTCGCCGATGATCTTCATCGATGGCTGGGGCGGGTAGATGTAGGTGTTGCGCACCATGAACTCTTTCAGAATGTCGTTCTGAATGGTTCCGGACAGCTTGTCCTGGCTCACGCCCTGCTCTTCCGCCGCCACCACATAGCCCGCCAGCACCGGCAGCACGGCACCGTTCATGGTCATGGAGACCGAGACCTTGTCCAGCGGGATCTGATCGAACAGCACCTTCATGTCCTCGACCGAGTCGATGGCCACGCCGGCCTTGCCCACGTCGCCCGTCACACGCGGATGGTCGGAGTCATAGCCGCGGTGCGTGGCCAGGTCGAACGCCACGGACACGCCCTGGCCACCGGCCGCCAGCGCCTTGCGGTAGAAGGCATTCGATTCCTCGGCGGTGGAGAACCCGGCGTACTGGCGGATGGTCCAGGGGCGGCCAGCGTACATGGTGGCCTGGGGGCCACGGATGTAGGGGGCAAAACCCGGCAAGGTGTTGGCATAGGGCAGATCGGCCGTGTCGGCGGCGGTGTACAAGGGCTTGACCTCGATACCGTCCGGCGTGACCCAGTTCAGGTTGCGCAGATCCCCCTGGGGGGCCGCCTTGCTGGCCGCCTTCTCCCAGTCCGTCAGGCTGGCGGTGGGAAATTCCTCGGGAGTTCCTGTGGCCGCCGCTTGGCCTTGCTTTGCATCGATGCCCATGGGTAAAACAATCTCCGTGATGGTCATGTTCTGGAAAACGCCAGTTCTCCGGAACTTTTCGTGATTCATAATTATTGATTCATAACCATGACGAAACTTATGGGGTTAGCCCTAATACATCCATGACGGACACCACCACCCTGCTCACGCCCAAACCGCTGTACGTCGAGGTGGCCGAATTGATTCGGCAGCGCATCTACAGCCGCGAGCTGGAGCCCGGCAGCTGGATCGACGAGATGAAGATGGCCGAGGCCTTCGGCATCAGCCGCACTCCTCTGCGCGAGGCACTGAAGGTGCTGGCAGCCGAAGGCCTGGTCACCATGAAGGTGCGGCGCGGCGCCTATGTGACGGAAGTGTCGGAGAAAGACCTGCGCGATGTCTATCACCTGCTGTCCCTACTGGAAAGCGATGCAGCGGCCACCGTGGCCGAACAGGCCACGGCTGCGCAGCTTGAGCAACTGCAGCGGCTGCACCAGGAACTGGAAGCAGCGGTCGCCGATGCCGACCAGTTCTTTCGCGTGAACGAGGCCTTCCACATGCAGCTGCTGGCCCTGTGCGATAACCGCTTCCTGTCGCAGGTGGTGGCGGACCTGCGCAAGGTGATGAAGCTCAACCGCCACCAATCCCTGTTCAAACGGGGGCGCATCGAAGACAGCCTGCAGGAACATGCCGCCATCGTGCAGGCCCTGACCCAGCGCAACCCCGCTGCGGCACGGCAGGCCATGCACACGCACTTTGCGAACGGGCTGGCTGCAGCCAAAAACCAACCCCTGCCCGCCGCATGACCGATTTCCCTGGAAAAACCATGGCAGACCGCAGAAATTGCCCTATTGTTTCCAGGTGTGTTTGTGTTCGATCTATCTGTGGGATGGATAGACGCTACATGTAATGTAGATTCAAGAGTCCGCCATCTGCCGCGACCATGACACCCGAGGCCTCTCACCATGCTGGATCTCCTGATCTTTGACGCTTCCTCCCTGGCTGCCGACTGGCAGTCGGCCAGCCACGACGCCAGTCTGGTGGCCTTGTCGCTGGCGGTGGCCTTCACCAGCAGCTGTGCCGCCTTCTACATCGCCCAGACCAATCGGCAGGCCAGCAGTCCCCGCCACCGGCACCTGGCCCTGCTGTGCGCCAGCCTGGTGCTGGGTCTGGGCATCTGGGCCATGCACTTCATCGGCATGCTGGCCATGGAACTGCACCCGGCCGTCAGCTATAACCCGCAGTGGACCGCCCTGTCCATCCTGCCGGGCCTGGCGGCGGCGTGGCTGGCCATGTGGTCACTGCAAGGCCCACGCCCCACGAACGCCCGGCTGGTCGCCAGCGGCTGCCTGGTGGGCCTGGGGATTGCCACCATGCACTACAGCGGGATTGCTGCCATGGATCTGCCCGGGCACCTGCGGTTCGACGGCCCCCTGTTTCTGCTGTCGCTGCTGACCGGGCTGGTGTTTTCCGTGGCTGCGTTTGCGCTGTACCGCCGCCTGCGCATCCAGGCACCGCCCACGCGGGGGCCCTGGTGCTGCGCCCCCGCGGCCCTGTTGACGGCGGCCATGGCCAGCATGCATTACCTGTCCATGCTGTCGCTGCGCCTGGAGCATGCGGCCGTGCATCCCGCCGCAGAGCCCCAGCTGATGCCCGAGACCCTGGCCCTGATCGTGGCCTTTGTGAGCTTGCTGGTGGTGGTGGTGCTGGGACTGGCCAGCACCATCCTGCGCTACCGCGACCTGTGGCAGGCCGTGGCCATCCGCGACGCACGGCTGGCGGCCATGATCAACACCGCCAGCCACGGCGTGATCACCATCAACGCCCACGGACTGGTGCAGGACTTCAACCCCGCGGCGCAGCAGATCTTTGGCTACAGCCGGGACGAGGTGCTGGGCCGCAATGTGTCGATGCTGATGCCCTCCCCCCTGGCAGAGCAGCACGACGCCCATGTGCAAAAGCACACCAACCAGCCCGACAAGCCGATCGGCGCCCACAGCCGCGAGGTGCTGGGCCTGCGCAAGGACGGGCGCCTGATTCCCATCGAGCTGACCATCGGCAAGGCCCAGACCCCATCGGGCACCATTTTTGTCGGCTATCTGCAGGACATCTCCGAGCGCAAGCGCACCGATGCACAACTGCGCATTGCCGCCAGCGTGTTCCAGCACGTGCGCGAAGGGGTGGCGATCGTGGACGCCAACCACAACATATCCGAGGCCAATCCCGCCTTTCTGCGCCTGATGGAGCAAACCCGTGACAGCTGCATCGGCAAGCCACTGGAGGCGCTCTACGAGGATGCCGACCTGCCACCGGACACCGGTAAACTCTGGAAAACCGTGGCCACCGCGCATTACTGGCAGGACGAGATCACGCTCACGCGCCGCGACAGCAGCGCCTGGGTGCTGCGGCTGTCGATCTCGCCGGTGCTCAACGAACTGCAACGCCCCCACCATTTCATTGCCGTGGCCAGCGACGTGACCGAACGCCCCGGTCTGGAAGCCCAGCTGCCGCACGATGCCCTGCACGACGCGGCCACCGGCCTGCCCAACCCGCAGCTGTTCATGGCGCGCCTGGGCAGCCAGCTGCAGCACAGCCAGCGCAAATCGACCTTTCTGGGGGTGGCCATCGTCCAGCTGTGCCCGCAGGCCAGCCCCGCCACCCAGCCCACCGCAGCCAACCACGACGCGGCCATGGCCTGGCTGGCGCAATGGCTGCCCCAGCAGCTGCGCAGCCCCGACACGCTGGCACGCTGGCAGGACCACCAGCTGGCGCTGGCCCTACCGGGCATCCAGGACCCCGCCGCCTGGCTGCACATGACGCAGCGCCTGGCCCAAACCCTGGTGGAGGCACAGCAGCTGTGCCAGCCCTACGGCATCCAGTCGCTGCAGTTGGGCTGCAGTTGTACCCTGGTGCCCGTGGGCACCGCGGCCGAGCTGGTGGAGCGCGCCTGTGCCGACCTGCAGCCGCTGCCCGCCAGCCCACCGCCCACGCCCGCCAATGCGGCGCAGATCAAGGAAAATCCCTGAGTCGCCCGGGCTGCCGGCCCCCCCCCCGCGTCCCGCCGCCTGTTTGCTTGTCCTGAATGCCCGACCTGATTGCCCCGGCCCCTTCGGCCCCTACGCTGCCGCCCTTGCGCGGCGAGCACGTGTTTGACCACTGGCTGCTGCACTGCGGCCAGAACCCCTGGTCGCCCCTGAGCCCCGATGCAGCCAAGCCCTACAGCTTCATCTGGCAATCGTGGCTGCGCTTTCTCGCGGCCCACGCGGTGGACGATCAGGCCTGGGCAAATGCCAGCGCCGTGCAGGTGTTGGACTTCATCAACCACAGCCCGCAAAGTCCCAAGCAGGCCCAGCCCAGCGACATCACGCGCCGGCGTTACTGGCGCGTGCTGGACCGCGTGTACGACCATGCCCTGCTGCAAGGCTGGATCCGCAGCAACCCGGCCCAGGGCATCACCGCCCAGGACATGCCACCCAGCGAAGACCCCAAGGGCGCCATCCTGTCGCCGCGCATGTGGCGCGCGCTGCAGCGCCAGCTGCCCGCCCCGGACGACCTGGTCAGCAGCCGCGACCGCGCCGTGCTGGTGCTCCTCATGGAGCTGGGCCTGACGCCCGAGGAAGTGCGCCTGCTGGAAATTGGCCACCTGCGCTGGAGCGACGGCACGCCGCGCGTGATCGAGGCCATCGATGTGGTGGGGCAGCGCGACCGCCAATCGCGCAGCCTGCCGGTGTCGGCCCACCTGCACAGCGCACTCAGCGCCTGGCTGCAGGCGCGCGCCGGCTACCACGCCATGCAGGGGCAAAGCGCGCTGTTTTGCACGCGCAAGGCGCCGCAGCTGTCCAACCACACCTTGCTGCACCTGGTGACCAAGACCTTGCAGCAGGCCGCCCAGCGCCACGACCTGCCCGAGCCCGCGCGCATGGGCCCACAGGTGCTGCGCAACACCGTGCTGGTGCAGTGGCTGGACGCAGGCTGCAGCGTGGACGAGGTCTTGCAGCGCGCCGGCATGAAGCACCCGAATGCCCTGCAGCATTTGCGCGCCTACTTCGGCGACGACACCACTGCCGCGGCCTAGTGCCGCCACTTGGCCCATAAAAAAAGAGCGGTTGGCGCTGGTATTCACAAGGTTTCAGGTACTTTTCAACCTGAAAACCTCATGCCTACAGCGCAAACCGCTCATTTTTTAGGGGGCTGCACCGCTGCGCAGCCCCAGACCACTCAGTGGCGCTCCCCGGCCTTGCGCGCCGCAAAATACTCGCGGGTCAGCCGCGCCACCACGGGCGACAGCAGCAACAGCGAAATCAGGTTGGGGATCGCCATCAGCGCGTTCAGCGTATCGGCCACCAGCCACGCCACGTCCAGCGTGACCACGGCGCCGACAAACACCCCCAGCACCCACAGCAGGCGGAACGGCTTCTCGCACACCGGGCCGACCAGGTAGTTCCAGCACTTCTCGCCGTAATAGGCCCAGCCCAGGATGGTGGTGAAGGCAAACAGCGCCAGCGAGATCGCCAGCAGGTACTTGCCCACGCCGGGCATGGCCGCCTCAAAACTCTGCGTGCTCAGCAAGGCACCGCTGGCGCCGCTGTCCCACACGCCGCTGACCACGATGGCCAGACCGGTCATGGTACAAACGATGATGGTGTCGATGAAGGTGCCCATCATGCCGACCACGCCGGAGAACACGGGGTCGTTGCTCTTGCCGGCCGCCTGCGCGATACCGGCCGTGCCCAGGCCCGCCTCGTTCGAGAAAATGCCGCGCGCCACACCCATGCGGATGGCCATCAGCACGGTCGAGCCGGCAAAGCCGCCCACGGCCGCCGTGGGGTTGAAGGCCTGCTCGACGATCAGCACCAGCGCGCCCGGGATTTGTTCATAGAAATGCGCCAGCACCCACAGCACGCAGACGATGTAGACCACGCACATCGAGGGCACCAGCTTCTCCGCCACCGCACCGATGCGCTGGATGCCGCCCAGCACCACCGCCGCCGTCAACGCCGCCACCACCAGGCCGGTGATCCAGGTATCCAGGCCGAAGGCGCCATGCATGGCCGAGGAAATGCCGTTGGCCTGCACCATGGCGCCAATCCCGAAGCCGGCAAAGCCGCCGAACACGGCAAAGGCCGTGGCCAGCCAGCGCCAGCGCGGACCCAGGCCGTTCTTGATCGCATACATGGGGCCGCCCACCCACTGGCCCTTGGCGTTCTTCTCGCGGTACTTCACCGCCACCACCACCTCAGCGTACTTGGTGGCCATGCCGACCAGGGCCGTCATCCACATCCAGAACACGGCACCCGGGCCGCCGACGGCAATGGCCGTGGCCACACCCGCGATATTGCCGGTCCCCACCGTGGCCGACAGGGCCGTCATCAAGGCGGCGTAGGGAGAAATGTCGCCGTGGTGCTGATCGTCCACCGAGCGGCTCTTCCAGATCATCCGGAAACCGTAGCCAATATTGCGCAAAGGCATCAGGCCCAGGCGCAGTTGCAGGTAAAAACCCGTTCCCAGGATCAGCACGATCATGGGGACGCCCCAGACCCATCCGTTCAAGGCCTGGAGCCATTCAGTCAGTTGTTGCATACCGTGTTTTTCTTTAATTGAGTCACTGCGCAGCCGGGCCGCCCAACGCCACCCTCGCCAAACGCAAGGGCGACATTCTCCTCCCACGATGGACCCTGCGCAGCCAGTTATGCGTTAAACCTCAGTCCAAGCTCTGCTCTGGCGCATAACTTGCTTGTTTTTTGCACCGTTTGACCCCGCCTCACGCCCATGCCCACGCTCTACATCGTCAAGACCGGCAGCACCTTTGACCACATCGCCCAGTCGCTGGGGGATTTTGAGCAGTGGATTGCCGAAGGACTGCACCCGCCGGAGCTGTTGCCGGCCGAGCAGCTGCGGATGGCCGTGATCCATGCCCCCAGCTGCCGCTATGCGACCCTGCACTACCCCGAGGCAACGGACTGCGCCGGCGTGGTGATCAGCGGCTCGCACGCCATGGTCACCGACCACGCCCCCTGGATGCAGGACCTGCAGGGCTGGCTGCGGCCCGTGTGCGATGCCGGCGTCCCCGTACTGGGCATCTGCTTTGGCCACCAGATCCTGGCGCACCTGCTGGGCGGTGAGGTCGGTCTGCATCCCGCAGGCCTGGAGCTGGGCACCATCCCCGTCGCCGTGCAAGCCGATGTCAGCCACGACCCGCTTTGGCGGCACATGCCCGGCTGCTTTGAGGCCCAGGCCGTGCACTACCAGAGCGTGCGCCGGCTGCCCCCCGAGGCGCGCGCGCTGGCCGGCAACTCACACGAGGCGCACCACGCCTTCCGCTGGCGCCACAACGTCTGGGGCGTGCAGTTCCACCCGGAATTCAGTGCCGCCGCCATGCAGGCCTACATCGACCACATCCCGCCCGCAGCCTGGCCGCGCAGCGGCCGCGGCCGCCCGCATTGCGACGACACGCCGCAAGCCGCCCAGTTGCTGCAGCACTTTGCCCGGCATGTGCAACAGCAGGCGGCCCCGCGCGCGCGCAGCCTGGCGTACTGAAGGGCGCTGGCACCTGGCAAGGCGGCGTGCGCCGGATAAGGGGTCTTGTCCGACGCCTGACTCCCCTGCAGCCCTCTAGAGTGGCAGCTCCTCAACGCTTTCTAGGAGTGCTTGGCCATGATGTCCTTGCTGGGAACCTTGTTGGTCGGATTCGTCGTGGGCCTGATTGCCCGCGCCCTCAAACCCGGCGATGACAGCATGGGCTGGATCATGACCATCGTGCTGGGCGTGGTCGGCTCGATGCTGGCCAGCTATGCCGGCGCCGCCATGGGCTGGTACCCGGCCGGCAGCAGCGCCGGCTGGATCGCCTCCATCATTGGCGCCGTCGTGCTGCTGTTCCTCTACAACCTGGTGCGCGGCAAAGGCAAGTCCTGAGCACCGCCATGCACACCGATGCCCAGTCACCGCCGCCGCGGCTGGGTGCCATGCCCCACGATGCCCAGGCGCTGCAACAGGCCCTGCAGCGCAGCCGGGCCCTGCTGCACCAGCGGGCGCTGGTGGCTGCTGCCGTCAGTGCCGTACCCATCCCGGGGCTGGACTGGGCCGTGGATGCGGCCTTGCTGTCCAAGCTGCTGCCGCAGATCAGCGAGCACTTCGGCCTCAGCCCCGAGCAGCTGGACGCCCTGGACCCCGACCTGCGCGCGCACGTGCAAAAAGCCGTGGCCATGGTCGGCTCCGTGTTCATTGGCAAGCTGCTGACGCGCCAGATGATCCTGCGCCTGGCGCGCACCGTGGGCCTGCGCATGGGCAGCAAGCAGTTGGCCAAGTTCATCCCCTTTGCCGGCCAGGCCATCGCCGCCGCCGTGGGCTATGGCGCCCTGCGCTATTTGGGGGAGCGCCACATCCAGGACTGCGTGCGGGTGGTGCAGCAGGCCCAGGCCGTCCAGGCCGGGGCACAGCCTCCAGGGTCACCACCGTGAATGCCGGCGCAGCCAGGCCTGCAATGCTTAAATAGCGCCATGACGACGCCGCACTACTGGCTCATGAAGAATGAGCCCGACGAATACTCCATCGATCACGCCCTGAACGCCCCTGGCCAGCTCATGCCCTGGAGCGGCGTGCGCAACTACCAGGCGCGCAATTTCATGCGCGACCAGATGCAGGTCGGCGACGGCGTGCTGTACTGGCATTCCAGCTGCGCCGACCCAGGCATCCACGGCATTGCGCGCATTGCCGGCCATCTGCGTGTGGACCCGACCCAGTTTGACCCGGCCGATCCCTACTACGACCCCAAGTCCTCCCCCGACCAGCCGCGCTGGCTGATGCTGGACGTGCAGGCGCTGCGCAAGACGCGCTACGTGTCAATCGCCGAACTGCGCGAACACCCGGCGCTGGCCAACATGCGCGTGCTGCAGCGCGGCAATCGCCTGTCCATCACCCCGGTCACGCCCGAGGAGTGGGATTACATCCTGCACACGGTGCTGCAGTCCCCGCGCTGAGCGCCCCCCGGGCTGCAGGCTGCGCCGTGGCCCACCCTGGCACCACACGCCCCTGTATGCACGTACAGATTCACGTATGCTGCTGCCCATGCAACGCACCAATGCCTTCCCGACCGACCATGGCCAACCCCTGATGCTCACCACGGAGCAGCAGGCCATCGTCCACAGCCAGGCAGCCTCGGCCATCATTGCCGCACTGGCCGGCACCGGCAAAACCACCACCCTCGCCTGCTGTGCGGTGCAGGCCCTGCGCGCCCAGCCGGATGCCCGCATCCTGGTGCTGGCCCACTCGCGGGCCGGGGTTCAGGCCTTCCAGCACCGCCTGCGCGCGCTGGTGCACCAGGTGCCCAGCCATTTGCAGGTCACCACGCTGGAGCGCTGGAGCGCCCGCACCCTGCGCCAGCGCGATGCCGGCGTGCGCTTTGTGGCCGACCCGGTGGAGCTGCGCCAACAGGCCCAGCAGGCACTGCTGGAGCTGGAAGCCCAGCTGCAGCGCCAGCCCGACGAGCGCATCAGCATGCCGGCGGAAGTGGACATGCAGGCCTTCTGGGCCTTCAACCGCGCGGCCAAGAAGTCCCTGCTGCTGCAGCGCGTGCAGGATGCCGGCGGCGACCTGGCCACGTTCTGCGAAGAGCACCTGCTGGACTACACGCTGGCGCGCATCTTCTGCGCCTACGAGCGCCTGCGCCTGGATACCTGCGGCGATGTGCGCTATTACGCCGAGGGCGACTGCACCTACGCCCTGGCGCAGGAGGAAGGCGGCCCGCTGCCCGCGCCCTATGACCTGGTGCTGTTTGATGAAATGCACGACCTGGACCTGGCCGCGCTGACGGTCTTGCGCCGCCTGCTGCACGACCCGGCCACCCGTTTTCTGGGCGCCGGAGACTTCAACCAGCACATCGACACCCAGGCCTGGTCCGTGTTTCGCAACCAGCTGCACCAGCTGGCCGACTTCCTGCCACAGACCACAGCCACCCTGCCGCTGACCCAGTCGCGCCGCTTTGGCCCGGCCGTGGCCCAGGCAGTCAACCGCTGGTTCCCCGTGGGCATGCAGGCCTCCGCCAAGCGCTACAGCACGGTCTACCGCTGGTCGTACCAGGACGATGCCGATTGCATCCGCCAGTTGCTGCAAGCCCAGGCCAGCCTGAGCGCGCGCGACGGCGCCACGCCCCCCCCGCTGACGGTGATCCTGCGCCACCCGCACGAGGCCGCCGCGCTGGAATGGGCCGTGGCCGCTGCCGGCCAAGTGGCCAGCCTGCACGGCCTGCCGCACTTTTACGAGGAGCGCGAGCTGGCGCTGCTGCTGGGCCTGATGTACGCCCATGGCCTGCAGGCCCCCGACTGGAAAAGCAGCCCCTGCCCGCTGGGGCCACAGATTCTGGAGCGCTTCATCGACGGGGCGCTGTACTTTGGCAAAGGCCGGGTCGATACGCGCCAGGAAGACAGCGACCTGCCGACCATGGCCGCCCAGATGCACCAGCACCCGCAAGGCATCTGGCGCTTTCTGATCGGCGAGCACACCGCACAAGGCGGCCGGCGCAACTTTGCCGCCTTCGGCAACTTCCTGCACCTGCCGCTGGCCCTGCAGGACAACGCCCAGGCCCTGCTGCAACAGGCCGATGTCTGGGGTCTGTTTGCCGCCACGCCCATGCCGCACGCCGAGGCACAGCGCCTGCGCACCCGGGTGCAGGGATTCATCGACCTGGTGGCGGGGCTGTCCGTGCCCCAGGTGCTGCAGCAGATTGCCAGCATGGTGCAGCGCCGGCAACGGCTGCAGCACACCGGCCAGCCGGCGCATTTCCAGATCCTGAGCATCGAGCAAGCCAAGGGCCAGGAATTCGAGGCCGTGGCCATTCCCTTTCTGGCACCGGGCCGCTTTCCAGCGCCGGTGCCGCACGCCCTCGCCTTTGTGGAGCGCAACCGCCTGTACGTGGCCATCACCCGCGCGCGCCAGCGCCTGTGGCTGCTGGAAGATGCGCGCCACCCCATCCAGGCCTTTGAGGCCTGATTGGCTTGGGCACAATGGCGCTTTTCCTCCGCTTTTGATTTTTGATAAGGACTGCTCGCATGGCCTTCGCCGACAACCTCCAGCAACTGCCCTCCATCGACCACCTGGCCGAATTGCGCCTGATGGATGCCCAGGGCCAGGTCGCCGCCGTCATCCCCAACCAGCCGGGCAAGGCCGGCTCGCTGCGCCTGTACGCCGCCCTGGCCGCCAAGCACGGCAGTCTGAACGCCGCCGCCGCCCAGGAAGGGCTGGAGCTGTTTGCCGAGCACACGGAGTCGGCCCGCCAGCACCCCGGCAGCCATCCGAACATCGACCGCCTGTTCGAGATCATCGCCACGGGCCAGGGCTACACCGTCGAGCTGGTGGCGGCCTGAGTCGCTGCCCCCGGTCGTGCACAAACCGCACACAAAAAAAGGCTCCAGCAGGGGCCTTTTTCATAGCTATTGGCACGCACTGAACAAGGGCCAAAGGCCAATTTGACCCCAAAGACAGGGAATTACCACTCTACGGCCGTGCCACACGCGACACCTGGGCCAGGCAGCGCGCACTGAACCGTGCAGACAAAGAAAAAGCCCAGTTCGCTTGAACGAACTGGGCTGGATGTCTTGGCAGGGGAGGAAGGACTCGAACCCTCGCATGCCGGAATCAAAATCCGGTGCCTTAACCAACTTGGCGACTCCCCTACGGCGCTCTGACCTGCTTGTGCAGACCAGAACTAATCTGGCAGGGGAGGAAGGACTCGAACCCTCGCATGCCGGAATCAAAATCCGGTGCCTTAACCAACTTGGCGACTCCCCTTGAGAGAAGCCGAGATTATGCCGCGAGTTTTGGACACCCACGGCGAAAAACGAAACTTTTTACGCACAAACTGCCTGGACTGCTCACTTTTTCAGCAAAACGGCAGGCCATGGACTTCGGCATGCCGGGCTCTGCCGCTCCGTCTCTCACAAAGAACGCACTCGCACTGAGCGCTGCCAACACCCCCAGCACATCTTCGATGGACGATTGAGACGAGGAGCGAAGCCGCAGGCCGTATAAGTAGTACGACAAGGCTGAGCAACGGCGTATCCAGGGCGGTGTGCGCGGGTCTTATGCGCCGCTTGCCGCAGTTTGTAAAGCAAGGGCCGCAAGCCCATGCCCGGCACGCATGCATCGCCGTGACCGCTGGAGCGCGGTTGTAACGAATGCCTACACTGACCGCCATGGACACTTTGCTGACGGCCGATTTCTGGATCGGCATCTTCAAGATCATCTGGATCGACGTCATCCTCTCCGGCGACAACGCCGTGGTGATTGCCCTGGCGGCACGGACCCTGCCCCCGGAACAGCAACGCAAGGCCATCCTGTGGGGCTGTGGGTTTGCGATTGCCTTGCGCGTGGCCCTGACCGTGGTGGCCGCGCAGCTGATGCAGCTGCCCCTGCTCGAAATCCTGGGCGGCTGCCTGCTACTGTGGATCGGCGTGGGCCTGCTCCAGGGGGAAGCCCCCAGCGCCACCAGCACGCATACGCCCCACCGCCACGCGGGCATCTTCACCGCCATCCGCACCATCCTGCTGGCCGACCTGGTGATGTGCCTGGACAACGTGATCGCCGTCGCCGCCACGGCCCAGGGCGACATGACGCTGCTGGTCTTCGGACTGGCGCTGAGCATTCCGCTGGTGCTGTTTGGCTCCACGCTGATGATCCGCCTGATGGAGCGCTTCCCCTGGATCGTGCTGGTGGGCGCGGCCCTGATCGGCTGGGTGGCCGGGGAAACCATCGTCAACGACCAGCTGTTGCTGGGCGTGAGCCAGCAGTATCCGGCGCTGAAGTACATCGCGGCGGTGTGCGGGGCGGCCCTGGTGCTCGCAGTGGGCCAGCGCCTCAAGCAGCGCCAGCCCAGCGCCACCGACTAAAGGCCGCCGCGTTCCGGCGCGGTGCCCGTTGGCGCCGCAGACGCCGCCGCGTCACAATCGGGGGCTATCGTGCACTTTCCGTGCCCCCTCTTTCCGGCGCTTTTGCGCACGACCGTCTGCCATGTCCCGTCCACCCACCACGCCGCCCCCACCTACCCCTGCATGGCGCAGGACGCTGGAAGTGTTTGCCATTTTTTTGCGACTGGGTCTGACGTCCTTTGGTGGACCCACCGCCCACCTGGGCTATTTCCAGACCGAGTTCGTGCAGCGCCGGCGCTGGCTCAGCGATGCGCACTATGCCGAACTGGTGGCGCTGTGCCAGTTTCTGCCCGGCCCGGCCAGCAGCCAGGTCGGCATGGCCTTGGGGCAATGGCGCGCCGGCTGGGCCGGTATGGCAGCGGCCTGGCTGGGTTTCACCCTGCCTTCGGCGCTGGCCCTGGTGGCCTTGGCCGTGGGGCTGGCCAATACCCCGCAACTGGCCCAGTCCGGGCTGCTGCACGGACTCAAGCTGGTGGCCGTGGCCGTAGTCGCCCATGCCGTCTGGGGCATGGCCCGCAGCCTGTGCCCCGACCTGTGGCGCCGCGCCCTGGCTGTCGTGGCCTGCGCCGCACTGCTAGCCTGGCCCCAGGCCAGCGTGCAGCTGGGCGTGATCGCCCTGGGCG